>CAZWXO010000134.1:0-845 GCA_964637885.1 uncultured bacterium | reverse complement strand
GCAAACCAGCCTGCCCCCAAAGTTGCCATAGCTTGGCCGTCGGCAGCGGCCAAAGATCGCCAAAGCAGAGGCAGCCTACCTTTAATTGCCGTGGCTGGGCTTGCAGCATGCGCACCGCATCCCGCAGCGGTCCCCACATTGAGCCCCAGCCGTAGAGCAGGACATCGGGCACGAGGTCACCAAAATAATCCGGCTCCTCCACCTCTGTGAGCAAGCCCTGGTGCTTAGCATTGCGCTTCTCCACCATCTGCTTGCGCACCGTCGCCGATTCCGTGATATGGCCGGCTTCACTATGTTCGTCACTGTCAGCGATCACAATCTGCTTTCCTACCCCGGGCAGACGACGCGGCGAGATTCCCGACTCCGTAAGCCGGTAGCGGAGATATTCTGTTTCGGGATTATCCTCGACGTCGAGAAAAAATTCAAACCATTGACCAGCATCTTCCGCGTAGTCATCTCGGTGCACCTTGGTATCTGCCAAATATTCGTCAGTCAGAATTATCACAGGAAGTTGATATTTATCCGCCAGAAAAAAAGCCCGCATCGTTTGGCGATAGGCATCCGCCGGATTTCGAACGGACAAGACAACCCGGGCGAACTCCCCGTGCCCGGCGTGCAAAACCATTTCCAGATCCGCTTGCTCAGTCCGGGTAGGAAAGCCCGTCGCCGGCCCCGGACGCTGGGAATTCAAGATAACCAGAGGTAGCTCATGCATCGCTGCCAAAGAAACACCCTCTGTCATCAGGCAAAAACCTCCCCCGGATGTCCCCGTCATGCTCCTGGTGCCGGCGTAGGAGGCCCCAATCGCCATGTTGATCGCCGCTATCTCGTCTTCCGCTTGTTCG
>CAZWXO010000133.1:0-6298 GCA_964637885.1 uncultured bacterium | reverse complement strand
ATTTGGCGACCCCAAGGACGCCGGCAAGGAGCTACAGCCAGACAAAGACGAATCCACGTGAACATGAAGCCCTGCCCCAAAGCGGCGGTGCGATTGATTAAATTATGCACAGGATTGTTCTTGCAGTGCCAGCGCTTTGCAGGATTATTGCTTAGAAAAGTAGTAGTTTTAACACTAAATCTTTAGGATGGGGAGAGATAGGTTTTTAAAAAAATAATCGCGTCAGCGTTTTTTCATTGCAATCGCATTGTGCGGGCAATAGCTAAGGCAAATGGAGCAACCCGTACATTTTTCGGCTTCGACGTGGGTTGAACGTTTCATAAAACCTGTTTTGACCTGGACAATCGCTTGTTGCGGGCAGGCTCTTTTGGCCGGGCAAAAGGGGGAGTTGTCGCAGGTACTTTTGCTAATGGCAGCTTTTTTCATCGTATCACTCCTAGTGTTTATATTTATATATTACAATATATTGCTTAATAAAGCAACTGCTGACCCCCAGCTAGAAACAACGAGGGAAAATTGGAAATCAAATTTAAAACGAGAGGAAAGAAAAGCGATGCATTATTTATTGTTCTACGAATACGTTGAAGATTACCTAACGAGGCGGGATGCCTTCCGCAAGACTCATTTGGAGCTGGCCTGGCAGGCACAGGAGCGGGGAGAACTTGTCCTGGCGGGGGTCGTGGATGACCCGCTGGATGGAGCGGTTTTTTTCTTTGAGGCCGACTCGCCGCAGGTACTGGAGAGCTTTGTTCAGGCGGATCCATATGTACAGCATGGCTTGGTCAAGCATTGGCGGATTCGCCCGTGGAAGACTGTCGTGGGTGATGTCGCGACTGATCCGGTACGGCCTTAATCGAGAAAAACATGCAAGTACACCGCAGGCCTTCACCATTAATTCCGACACGTTCATTGCTGATATTTCGGCAATCTCACACTTTAATACAAGTCCGCCGGGGATTTTTTTGCAAATTATTAATGAATTTTATCCTATATTGTGTCACAATAAGGGCTGGTTTAGTGTTTTATCTATTAGAGGATTAAATAATATAGGGGTTGAGGAAAATCGATTTATTTCAAGCGGTTGTTTTAGGGTTGGTGCAGGGCTTGACAGAGTTTTTACCGGTCAGCAGCTCAGGGCATCTGGTATTATTACAAAAAATCTTTGGCATCACTGAAGGGACGATGATTTTTACGACGATGATGCATGTGGGGACTTTGTTTTCGGTGCTCGTCGTTTTCTGGAAGGATATTTTAGAGATTATTAGGCGGCCGCTGGGCAGGCTACCGGTGATGATTGTCGTGGCGACGATTCCCACGGTGATCATTGCCTTGATTTTGAAGGATTCGATTGAGGAGGCCTTTGCGACGGCGGCCTTTCTGGGCGTCGGGTTTATCTTGACCGGGATTATTTTGTGGAGTGTGGAGCTGATCAAACCAGGGCAGAAGACTGTGGAGGCGATGAGTTGGAAGCATGCTGTGCTCATCGGGGTTGCCCAGGGGATTGCGATTTTCCCAGCCGTTTCCCGTTCGGGTTCGACGATTGCCGGAGCCCTCTTTTGCGGTCTCGATCGGAAATTTGCCGCCCGGTTTTCGTTTTTGATGTCGATTCCGGCGATTGTCGGCTCAATCGTTTTTCAGTTTAAGGATATCCTTGAATCCAGCGAAACCATCGAGATGCTCCCCGTCGTGGTGGGGACTCTCGTTTCGGCTGCGGCAGGCTTTTTAGCGATCAAGATGATGCTGAATATCATCGCCAAACAAAAGCTGCGCATCTTCTCCTACTATGTTTTTGCTTTGGGAATTTTGGTGCTGGCGGATCAGTTCATCTTTAAGATTTTTTTCTAAACGAATCTGCCTCGGGAGCATTCTTTGGTGAGGCGAAAAGCCACGATAGTCTCCTTAGGACTGTCCTCGATTGCCAGAATAGTTGGTTTGACATTAGGGCAGGTTATTTTGTCGCATTAATCGATTGATCGGAGGAAGCTGTTTGTGAGTGAGACGCGTAAAACAATTTTATTAGTTGAGGATGAAAAAATCCAAGCAGTGGTCGGGCAGAAAACCCTTGGCCAATTTGGTTATGGGGTTGTTGTGGCTGAAACGGGGGAAAGAGCAGTGGAAATTTTCACTGCGACGGCGGCGATCGATCTTGTTTTGATGGACATTGACCTAGGCGAGGGAATCGATGGAACGGAAGCGGCGGCGCAGATTTTGTCCGCCCGAGACGTCCCGGTGGTATTCCTCTCTAGTCACGTCGAACCGGAGATTGTGGCCAAGACAGAAAAAATCACTTCCTACGGCTATGTCGTGAAAAACTCCAGTAACACGGTGCTGGATGCCTCAATCAAGATGGCCTTTAAGCTGTTTGATGAAAAAGAAGCTAAAAAAGTTGTTACTGTGGAATTGCGCCAGACTTTGGCAGCCTTGCAGGAAAGCGAGACGCGCTTTAAGGCGTTGCATAACGCCTCCTTCGGGGGAATCGCGATTCACGATCAGGGGCTGATTCTTGATTGTAACCGGGGGCTGGCGGAAATGACGGGGTATGCGCTGGACGAGCTGATTGGCATGAATGGGCTGCTGCTCATCGCCGAGAAAACCCGGGGGATGGTCCTTAATAATATTCGGGCCGGCTACGAAAAGCCTTACGCGGCCATTGGGGTGCGCAAAGATGGGTCCGAGTATCCGGTGCGGCTGGAGGCGCGGAATATTCCTTACCAGGGAAAAGAAGTCCGGGTGGTCGAGTTTCGCGACGTGACGGAAAGAGCGTTGCGGGAGCAGGATCTCGTCAATCAGCAGCAATTTTTACAAGCGGTGTTGCAGGCCGCGGCTGATGGGTTCTGGGTGACAGATATCCAGCAGCGATTTTTACAGGTCAATGAGGCATTTTGCCAGCTGTCCGGCTATACCCGGGAGGAGATCTTGCAGCGGCATATTAGTGACATTGCCGCTGTTGATGATCTGGCAAAGGTGCAGCAAGTCATTCAGCGGATTGCCGAGAGGGGGCCGGAGATTTTTACCTCGGGGCAGCGCCATAAGGCCGGCCACATTTTTGACGTGGAGGTATCGGCCTCTTTTCTCAATGTTGAGGGGGGCAGGCTTGTCGGATTTTGCCGGGATATCACGGAGCGCAAGCGGGCTGAGCGGAGCATTGTCGCGCTTTTAGCGGAAAAAGAACTGATTCTGAAGGAAGTCCATCATCGCTTGAAGAACAACATGAATACAATCGTCGGGGTGCTCCACCTGCAGGCGTTGGAGCAAGACAATCCGGCCGTGCTAGCAGCGCTGGAGGACGCCGAAAGTCGCCTGAAAAGCATGGTCGTCTTGTACGATAAGTTATACCAGTCCGCGGATTTTCAAGAGATGTCGATTGCCGAGTATCTGCCGGCCTTGGTCGATGAGGTTTTAGGTAATTTTCCCGGTAGCCAGACAGTCACCGTGGAAAAGGCCGTCGATGGCTTTATCATCGGAGCCCGGCAATTACAGCCGCTCGGGATTATTGTCAATGAACTGTTGACGAATATCATGAAGTACGCCTTTGCCGAAAGCAGCGCCCCCGTCATCGAGGTCACCGCTTTTATGCAGAAGGGGCAGGCTGTTATTACGGTTAGGGATAACGGTCGCGGCATGCCGGATGAAATCGATTTTAAAAACAGCACCGGGTTTGGGCTGATGCTGGTGGAGATGCTGACAGAGCAGCTGGGCGGGAGCATCCGCATCGAGCGGGGTGGCGGTACAAAAATTGTCCTCGAGTTTCCCATTTGACCCTCTCGATAAGTTTGCTATAGATAAAATTAAAACAAGCAAAGGAAAAGTGGGCGCCATAGCGTCCGAGATCACTGAAAAAAGCCTAAGGGCGTGTTCGTTAACAATTCACCATTGTAAGTTGACAATTTTGGACGCAAAAACGTATTTTTCGCTCAATTTATTAAGGAAAACGAAGAATTATGCTAATAATTCTCTCAGAAATAATTAACCGTTAATTTTTAATTGTTCATCGCCGAAGCGCCCTTGCGGGATCCACTGACCATCGCAATACTGAAGCAGAGAGCGGTCCGCCAAGTGAAAATAGTAGAGCTCGACAGCGAGATCGCCTTGAGCCACGGTTGCATGAACTAGAGGGTATTCTTCGAGGCGGCGCAGTTGCCGGAGACCGGCGGCCTTGATTGCGGCGGTGATGTCCTCTCCATCATAGGTCTCTTGATCCAGCCAGGATCGGAGGCTTTTTTCGTGGAGGCAGCTTTTATCAAGGCAGGCCTTGACAGCTCCGCATTCCTGGTGGGCGAGGACGACGACTCTTTTGACCTGGAGATGGCCGACAGCATAATCGATAGCGGCTGCGATGGAGGCGTTGTCGGTGAGGGCGAGATTGCCGACGTTGCGCAGAACAAATATTTCTCCGGGCTTGGCATCAAAGATCTCTTCGGGGACGATCCGGCTGTCGGAGCAAGAAAAGAGCAGGGTGTGCGGGTGCTGCCCCGCGAGCAGCTTTTGATATAGGCCGTGGTCGTCTTTTCGGGCAAAGCGCTGGTACCCTTGAATTAATTCGTTGTTTGTATTTGGCATTGGTCTCCTCCTAGCATCAGCAAAAATTGGCTGTTATGTATTTTAGCATATGGGCAAAATCTTCTCCCGGTAGGGCAATTCTTCTAGTATCTTTCGGGATTCTTGCATTTTATCCTTGAACACGCTAAGATGCAAGTAGGAAAACCCTAGGAGATGGATTAGTAAGTCTGGACTGCAAGGGACGGTGACAGCATGGGGCGAGATGTAGAAAGAAATCATGGTCGCGGCGGGGGAAGGTTGCTTTGGGTGGCCTGTCTCGCGGCGTTTTTTTGTATTTGGCCGGGCGTGTTCGCTCCTAGGGTAGCGGAGGCTGATCTCCGGGACGAGGTGCTGATTCTGCATTCCTACAGCAGCAGTTTGGATTGGGTACGGGATCTCCAGCGGGGCATCGAGGAAGGCTTGGGGCAAACGGGACGGGAAGTGACCCTTTTTGTCGAACATCTGGACAGCAATACTGTGGGGGATTTGGCGGATCGGGAAGGGGCATTCGCTCGCTATTTGCTTTCAAAGTATAGCCAGAAATCCTTGAGTCTAATCGTGGTGACGGATAACGATGCCTATAATTTTATTCGGCAGTATCATCAGATGGTTTTTTATGGAGTTCCGGTGGTGTTTGCCGGGGTGAATAATCTAGAGGAAGCCGAAGTGCCTCGGGAATGGATAACCGGGGTGGCGGAAGTACCTTCGTTTGCCGTTACTTTTCAGGTCATGAGTGCATTGCAACCCGAGCTGCGCAAGGTGGTCGTCCTGGGGGACGAGTCGGTTACGTATCAGGCGAACAAGGCGATGCTGGAGCAGCAGTTGGCCGATGCCGGCATCGAGCTTGAGCTGGTCTTTATCGAGGTTTCTTCACTGACCGAGATGCTGGCGGAGCTAGCTCAGGTGGAGGATTGCCAAGCGATTCTGGCGATGGGACGCTATCAGGATGAGCATCAGGACTTGGTGGAGATCCGGCAAATTCCTCTGGAGGTTCAAAAGGTCTCGTCGCTCCCGATTTATAGTTGCTGGGATTTTTGGCTGGGCAGCGGAGTAGTCGGCGGCCGGGTTGTGTCGGGTTATGGTCAGGGGATGGCAGCTGCGGCTTTGGGCGGGGAGATTCTCCAAGGCAAGTCCCCAGCTCAGATTCCGATTGTGCTCAACAGCCCTAACGAATATATCTTTGATTATCAAGCGATGCAGCGGCATGGCCTAAGTTCGAAGAAGTTACCGCTGGGGAGCAGGATTATTAATCGGCCGGAAAGCTACTACCAGCAGCATCAGACGGTCATCAATGTCAGCGCTGCTGTCGTCAGTAGCCTGACAGTCTTAATTATTGCGCTACTCTTTAATATTCGGAAACGCCACCTGGCTGAGGCGGCCTACCGCGAGCTTAGCGCCCATTTAGAAGAGAAGGTAGTCGAGAAAACTCAGGATTTGGAGGTCTCTCTGGCAAAGCTTCAGGAGATGCAGGTCCAGCTAGTCCATTCCGAAAAAATGGCGGCGCTGGTCAATGTCATTGTCGGAGTCTCCCACGACATCAACACCCCGCTGGGGAATGCGCTACTGTCCTGCTCGATTTGTGAGGATAGCCTTAAGGATTTGCAAAGTGCTGAGGCTATTGCAGCAAAAAGCACGGCAGAATTGCTGGAAATTATGCAAGCGGAGCAGGAAAGCTGGGAATTGACGCGGATGTGCTTGCAGCAGGTTGTCGAGCGGCTGCGCAAGTTTGAGCAGATTCATGTCGACGATGAGGCTTATT
>CAZWXO010000132.1:3559-6304 GCA_964637885.1 uncultured bacterium | reverse complement strand
GCTTACAATAAAGGCATCAATAAAGGGAATAAAATTAAATATCGAGGATTCATATAGTGTTGCAGTTGAAAGCCCAGCGAGAAACATAATTGTCCGATAAAGAAATATCCCTCCGTGAATCAGAAAGACAAACACATTAAAATTCACTGTAGCACTAATCGCCGGCATCTTGTTGACAAAAAGCACATAAGCAGTTAAAAAAGATACTGCAGCAATCGCGCCATTAAAAACGATTGTACGGATAAACACACTATCAAAACCGTACACGAAGTAAATAAAAGTACTGATAAAAACTATTGAAATAGCAATCAGCAGTTTAAAATTTACCTGCTTATCAAAAAACCGCAAAATCCCGACATAAACAAAAATTACCCCAATAAAAATGAAGACATTCTGAATAACAATGGCTATTTGGAGAAACTCGGGTATATTACGCAAGAGCATGCCGATAAACCCTATCGTTTCGGCCAATGCCCACGCAAGCCACCAGCTAACACACCTGTGTCCCTTGGTTATTCTAAATTGCAAAAAGAAAGCAGCCACTAGGATAAGATGGCTTATGCCGAGTATGAAAACAAATGTATTAATATCAATACTCATAATCTAGCTCCAAATTCAATATTTTATTACGATCACTGAGTCTTTCCATAAATTTTTCATTGAATCCTTTCTTCCACCATAATGTGCTCGGTAACCCACTCGTTGAGTAAAATAACCAGCTCAAAAGGCTGTAAATGATGACCTTCTTTCAAGCTCTGCAACTCCACCCTGATTTTATTACTTATTTGCAAATGTAAATCATGGTGCTGACTGAGAAGCGGATAACTAATCGCTTCCATCAACTTTTCCTCTTCTGTAAAATGGTATTGAGTATAGTCAACTATCTCATGCAGAATCTTACCCAGGAGAATAGGGTTATGGCTATCAAACAAAATATGATCGAGCTGCTCACTAATACTAAATAGTTTCTGATGCTGTTCATCGATAACCGGCACCCCGATGGCAAACTCCGGTTTCCATAAAAATTTCATAAAACAATCGCCTCATTTTCATTTACTGGACATTTTTGGCATACCGGCAAACTAATAATAAAGTTTGTGCCCGCTCCTTCTTTGCTTTCCGCAGTGATTGCTCCCTGATGATGGTGCACTATTATCTCATAAGAAATTGATAGTCCTAAACCCGTCCCTTGACCAATCGCTTTTGTGGTATAAAATGGTTCATAAATATGTCGCACCACTTCCCCATCCATCCCAATCCCGTCATCGCTGATCCGACAAAAAACCCTGTCATTCTCAGCCCAGGTTTTAATACCGATAATTCCCGGCGAATCAGAATTTTTTGCTTGAATAGCATGGGAAGCATTAACAATGAGATTAAGTAAAACCTGATTTATTTCCCCACCCTTTGCCTCGATAAGTGGCATTTCCTCCGCATATTCTTCAACAACATTTGCATAATATTTAATTTCATTGCGGGCGACAATTAAAGTAGTCTGCAGCCCTTCATTGATATTATATGGGTTATAATCTTCATCAATATCGATGCGGGAAAACCTGCGAAGGCCATTGACGATATTTTGGATGCGTTTTATGCCTTCGGTAGTTTCAGTAATTAAGGATGGCAAATCATCCATGATGCGTGTCACTTTTGTAGCTTTTTCCTGGGACCGTAGCGCGGACAACTGCTCATTATATTGGCTTACCGTCTCAATCATCGTAAAAAATTGATCATGAGCAACAAACACTTCCTGTAATTTTTTTAAGTAATTTCCCAAGACTTCGACATTGCTTGAAACAAAACCTAAAGGATTATTGATCTCATGAGCAACTCCGGCGGCCAATTGCCCAATCGCTGCCAGTCTTTCCTGCTGAATAAAATTTGCCTGGGATTTTATGGCATGGTCAAAGGATTCGGCTAAGGCCCGATTGTTCTCTTCAAACTCTTTTCGCAAATTTTCTTCAGCTTGAAGTTGAAGTTTGCGGAGCTGTAAGTGAGTACGTACCCTGACTAATACTTCTTTTATCTGAAATGGCTTACTGATAAAATCAACTCCGCCCACATCAAAGCACCTTACTTTGTCATCGACGTCAACAACTGCACTAATAAAAATGACGGGAATTTCACTTGTAGCTCCATCAGCTTTTAACCGCGCGCAAACTTCAATCCCATCAATGCCAGGCATCATGATATCGAGCAAAATAATATCCGGCAGCTTAGCAGCGACGGAGGCTAGCGCTATCTCGCCACAATTCGCCTGCCTAACTTGATAGCCTGCGGTTGCAAGAATATAGCTTAGCGCCTTTAAATTTGACGGATTATCGTCCACAACCATTATCTCGGCCGCAGAAAAATCGACATCTATATTATCTGCCAAACTAATTCACCCCATCTTCAATGGTCCACGCCTTTGAACTGATTTACAACCTGATATCGTCTAATACGTTTTTTTTCTGCTATATTCCTGCCCTTAAAAATGTTTTTTCTTTCTGAGATAGCCACCCTGCTCTTATCTTCAGCCGGTTTCTACAGGCACCCTTCCCCGCTATCCTTCCATTTAGACTATCTAGCTAGGTTTTCTGCGGATGCTCGCTTGTGACGGAAGCAATAATTGCTCCCGCTAGTTATTGCACCGAAGGTTTGCTTTCCCAATCTTGCGCCATAAATTTGCCACATTGTACAGGTATAATTTGCTCATGCTAACAGAGGTGATGGAATCTTGATTACTCCGCGCTGGAAAAAATG
>CAZWXO010000132.1:0-3549 GCA_964637885.1 uncultured bacterium | reverse complement strand
TTGGGAGGGTATACCCCTCAAGACGCTCCAGTGTTGCAACGATAATGCAGCCGCCGCAGCCTGTGGATGGCGGTAATGGCATACTATCGCCCGTCATGAGGCTTTGCAGTTCACGCCGCTGCATCGAATTGGCGGCTGCAGAGACAGTGGTGGCAACGACAGTGTTGACGTTGGCGGCAGCAACACTGATGGCAGTGACGACAGCAACAGCAATGGCATATGCGATTTTTCCGAGCCCGCCCCGGAGGTGAAACCCCTTCTGGAGGCAGTTCCTCCGGCTGCAACAAAGCCGGCCGCGGACACGGCAATGGCACCGACCACCGCCGATGAACGGAGCGACCTTACCACCTCCGACGCGGATTTACCAGGGGAAACCCCCGCAGTAGCGGAGCCTGAGGTTGCTCTGCCCCAGCCTTCGCCAGAGCCGGGCGAGCCCGGACAATCCGAAGAAGTGCCGGAAACTGACACCGAAGCAGCGGATTCCCAGAGTCTGGCCCTGGAATCGGAAGCGGGCGGCTTGGGATGGACCGCTTTTTGGTCTGGCCCCTGGCTCGGCATTGCTATCCTGCTTTTGCTGTTGGTCGCCGCGACGCTGCACAAGTATTTTTTCACCTATCCCTCTTTGCGCTGGGTCCTGCTTTTAAGCGGCGCGATCTTTCTGGGTTTTTACAGCAAATGTTTGCTTTGTCCGGTAGGCGCTGTTACAATCGTAGGGAATTTCTTTACAGGCAGGCCGCTTAGCTACTCGATCCTGGCCTTGCTCTTGCTACCAATTCTCTTCACTCTATTATTCGGGCGTATCTACTGTGGCAGCGTGTGCCCAATGGGCGCAGTGCAGGAGCTGTTGCACAGATTCGGCCGCAAGCTGAAAATTGCCGGTAAGCCCTCGGACAGCTCCTTGATAAAATTTCTGCTAAAGGGTAAATACGCCGTCCTTTTTGGGGTCATCTTCGCTGGACTGGTGGGTGGCAGCGCCCTTTTTTGTAATCTGGATCCCTTTGGCTTTCTCTTTAACCGTGGCGGCACGCTTGTCGCAGCGGTGCTGCTGGTCGGCGTCCTGACTTGGTCTGTCTTTAGTCCGCGCCCCTGGTGCCGCTTCATCTGTCCCTACGGCGCGCTCCTTGGCATCGTCAACGGATTGCGCCATCTGGCCGCCACAAGGATGGGGGGCTATCTCTCGCCCTATATTGCTCCCGATCTGTGCACGAACTGCCGGGCCTGCAACCGCAAATGCCCGACTCGGGCAATCAGTGGCAATACCATCCGCTACTTTGAGTGCATCGATTGCGGGGAGTGCACCCAGGCCTGCCGCAAACAAGCGATCGATTAGTCTATTAAAAATTATTCTACGGAAAAGAGGGAAAAAAATGAAAAACGCCAAAGCAATCCTCATCACACTGATGCTGGCCGCCGGCTTTGTCACTGCCCTGGCCTTTGCCACGGGATCCGGAGTCGATTTACCGGCCGCCTTCGCAACAAAAAGCGACACCGGACAAAGCCAAGCCGGTGCCGCCCCACAAAACCCTGAAAGTAATAGCTGCGACCCTAATACCAGCGAAGCCTGTGCCCCTGACAAGCCAGAGTGCAGTAGCTGTAGCGGGTGCAGTTGCAGCGAAAATTTATCCGAGGATTAAAGCTTGTTGCCTAGGCCCGGCTCAGCAACGACGAGACACTGCCGCCCGTGGGGGTAAACTATATGAGCCGTCTCCTAGGTTCTCATCTTAATCGTTAACCCCTATTTGCTAATCGCCGACTTTTTCAGTGGTTTCGCAAAGCCCCTCGTAGACTATGTCCACTCGAGATAGGCAAAAATATCCCTCTTCCCCTTTCGCTTTATCTCCCGGCGTTTGCTATAATTTAGGTCATAATATTTATATTTAGTGAGCAAATTTAAGTAAAGCCGTGTTCGGATAATCAAGTATAAGCGATTCTAATTGGCTTGGGGTGAAGTGTATGGCATCTCTAATAATGAAGTATCTTCGCATGGCATCTATCAGCATCCCGGAAAAATACCGGCAAGTGGGCCATGGGGACGGTCCTTGTGGCCCACGAAATTTTAAAGGATTCCTTGATAATTCATTGCCCCGTCAAGTATTCGCATAATTATCACACGGCTGCCTTCTTCATCGATTAGATAAAAAACAATATAATTATCAACGAGAAGTTTACGATAGCCCTTTCGGCGGAGAACCTCTTCGAGCACAGGGCTGCCTGATTGCGGAAAAAGCTTCAGCCGTCTAATGCTGCTTTCTAGCTTAAGCATCAAATTTTCAGCGGCACCGCCGGCCTGTAATGCAAGCGCTAAATATCCATAGATTTCATCGATGTCTTCATATGATTTACTCGTGAATTTTAAAGCGTACTCTTTATCACCCATGCTTTGCCCGCAGTTTCGCAAAAACATCATCGCCATCAATTAGATTGCTGCCGCTTTCAAGCTCAGCTTCTGCTTCCGACAATTTTTTGTACACCTCAACAATGGACATTTGTCGCTCATAAGTCTCGATGCTCATCACCACAAGATCACCGTAACCGTTTTTCGTTATAAAGATGGGTTCCCGGCTTTTATGGGCAATCTCCGATATTTCATTGGTATTTCTCAGATCTGTAATCGGTCTAATCTGTCGCATCCGAATCACCTCACAATTCATAGCATTATTATGTCATAATTATATACAAAACACAAAAACTTACTGCCTAATTTGTATTAAGCAGTAAGTTTTTGCTCAGTTTGAGCCTAGTCTTAATAGATAGTTCGATAGGGATATGTCAATGACGAGTCCTCAAGGGAGAGCCAGAAAATTGCCTCATGCTTCTTCCTCCGACAGCGTCAGCCAGTCTTTTGCCACTACTTCCTAGCTTTTTCCCAGCTGCTTTTCGACATCCCGCCTCCCGTACATAATCCGGATAATCGTAACTACGGCTTTTTTCTCATCGGGAATATAAAAGACGCAAAAGTTGTCAACTGGCATAATCCGTAAACCTCGACTATGCCATGGTTCAATTTCGTATTCACGGAAACGTTCCGGCAACTGTTCAAGGCCACTGATACTATACTCCAGCCGTTCAAGCTGTCCTTTAGCATTTTCCGGAGACTGTAATGCATAAGCGATATATTCGTACACATTTCTTAGATCAATCTCTGCTTGCGCAGAAATTTCAAGCTTAAAAATCATAAATTATAATCTTTGCGGATATCTGCAAAAACCTTGCTTGTCTTTTTAGTGCGACCCGCCTTCATATCAACATAGCCTTTCTCCAGTTCTGCACTCATTTCAGTTGCGGACAAAGCACTCATATCCAAAGGTCTTGGGGTTGGAATTTTTACTTCAAAGGGAAGTCCTTGCTGCAGAATGATTTGTTTGTAGAACATATTAATGGCGTTGGAAGCTGGAATACCCAAGGCAGAAAGAATGCCTTCTGCCTTCTCCTTAACATCAGGTTCGATTCTAGCGTATAGATTAGCTGATTTTGCTGCCATATTGCCTCGCTCCTTTCCAAGGTTTTTATACTCAAATCTTATACGAATGTCCGCACAATAGCAATGCA
>CAZWXO010000131.1:676-6315 GCA_964637885.1 uncultured bacterium | reverse complement strand
AAATCAATTAGGCAAGTCAAGAAGTTCAATACAAAGAGTAATAAGGGAACTAAAAACGAGAGGGATAATAATAAAATCAGGCTAGCTGCTTTTTGGTAATGAATCGGTGAAGATGTTCGGGCATAATATATCTAGCTTGAGGCGAAAGGAGCGATTGTTATAATAATAAAATCATCATCCGTACTTTGCAACGATTATGACGGCCTTGTTAAGTTAGCATACGAAAAATCCGAGCCAATCTATATTACTCGTAATGGTGAAGGTGAGATGGTCTTTCTGCCAATCGAAGCATATGAGAAAAGGGAGGCTGAGCTAAATCTGCTACAGCAGCTTTGTATGGCCGAACGTAATCGTCTTGCAGGGTCACCGACGTTTTCTGTTTCAGAAATGCGCTCTGATTTAAAGAATTTATACGATGAGTAGGCATAAAGTTAAGTTGCTAACAGAGGCACGCTTTTAGCTAAGGGATATCGCGGCGTACTTTAAAATGAAAGTCGGTTCTTCCGCGGCAGAAAGGATCACCAATCAGCTTTTAGACGCTATCGACAAACTGCTGATTTCCCCCAGATGGGAATGGTTCCGCCTTCGAGGTTAATCGCAGATGCAGGATATCGAGTTCTAATTGCAGGTGACTACCTTGGCTTTTATTGTGTCACGGATGATACAATTTATGTATGTCATATTTTGCATTCGAGCACTGACTATATTAAAAGAATTTTTTCATCAGAAAGAAACCATCCGTAATTGAGCATCGTCCACAAAATAGCCTAGACGGGGAAGATGCTACCCCCGACGAATTCCCGCAGGATCGAATTGCCGGGTACCAGGCGGCTGTCAACGTGGAGAAAATGGCTTAAGAGCTGCAGCAGTCGTTTGGCCTCCGGGTGTTCCGCAGCCGAAACCGGAATCGCCGTCAAGATAGGCTCGGCAAAAAACTTCAGAGCGGACAACTCGTAGACCAGGGCAGAGTTAAACATCGTGTCCGCGTCTTCCTGAAAGGGGAAAATGTATTTTTCTTCACCGCGGCGCACCGAAGGCCACTGGGAAAGGGTCACCATGGCGCTGCGCCCGCGGAAATGGTGGTCCCGGACAATGCGCCGCAGCAGCCGGGCCTCGGTGGTGGGAATGCGGTTGTGACTGTCAATATTCAACTGGGTCAGAGCGCTGATATAGATTTTAAATTTTTCCTCCCGGGGGACAGCCTGGGTCAGGCGCTCATTCAGGGCGTGAATCCCCTCAATGATAATCGGCTGGTCGGAGTTAATCTGCAGTTTTTCACCGGTAAATTCCCGGGCGCCTTTGTGGAAATTAAAGCTGGTCCGGGCAACGATTTTACCTTCAAGTAACTGAGTCAGGTGCTCGTTAAAGAGCTCCATGTCGATGGCGTCGATGGTTTCAAAATCGAAGTTTCCGCCTTCGTCTCGGGGTGTCTTGTCCCGATTGACGAAATAATCATCGACAGAAATAGTGATTGGCACAACTCCGTTGACGCGAAGCTGCACTAGCAGACGTTTGGCAAAGGTCGTTTTTCCGGAGGACGATGGCCCGGCAATCAGGATGACACGGTTTTGCGGATTGCTGGTGATCTGGTCGGCGATCATCGCAATCTTTTTTTCATGGAGGGCCTCGGCGACTTGGATTACCTGGTGGATCTCCCCCGTCGCAATGGTTTGGTTCAGGGTAGCGGAATTATTTACACCGAGTATTTTTGCCCAGCGGGCCGATTCCCGGTAAATACTAAATAATTTGGGTTGTCCGATATATGGCGGGATGTCCGGATAACTAGCTGGATCGGGAAAGCGCAAAATAAAGCCAGGGGGGTAGGCGTGGAGATCGAAGTGCCGGAGATAGCCCGTGCTAGGCACGACTTGTTCATAAAAATAATCGTGCAGCCCCCCGCAGTGAAAGACGGGCACAGTGTCGCTGGGTAGGAATTTAAAAGTTGCGATTTTTTCTGGCTGGTTTTCCTCCGTGAATATCGCCACCGCTTCGCTGCGGGGAATCTTGCGGCGAATAAAATTGATGTCTTCAGCTACTATTTGGCGCATCCGGTCCGCGATGCCAGAATAGTCGGTGACACAGACTCCGTCAGGACAATCAATTTCTCCGTAAAGGCCCTTCCCTAAGGTATGCTCGATTGTCACCCGGCAACGGGGGTGTAAGTCGTTGGCGGCTCGAATCAAAAGAAAGGTCAAGCTATTGCGATAGATGCGCATGCCTGCCTCACAAAAAACATCGAGAAAATGCACCTGACAATGCTTATCCATCTTGTAGGTCAGGTTGCGGATGCGATTGTCGACCTTGGCTCCGACAATTGTCCTCTGGCGCTCCGGTGCAACCAGGTTGATTAATTCTAGCAAGCTGGTGCCCCGGGACACCTCGTGGCAGGTCACTTTCTGGTCCTGCACAGTAACCTCGATTAGATTTTCACGTTTATGATGATTCATCTTGCCCTCCTTGCCTATGTTTCCCAGAAGAAATTAGGGGCCTAACACCATTATCTTAAAGGTTTTTTCTTGTTGAAGCAAGGCAGCCCCCTAGATAGCCCATGTATTTTTAGGAGTTTAGGGTAGCAGGCAGGAAATAATTTTCCTAAAGGAGAATACTAACTTAAAGAAAAAACAAGAGGAGGTCCTTGATGATGAAAACACGTGACGAATATATCGCCAGTTTACGGGATTTGAAACTCGATTTGTGGATGTTTGGGGAAAAGGTGGACAATCCTGTCGATCATCCTGTCATCGTTCCATCGATGAATGCGATGGCGATGACTTATCTGCTCGCCGAAGATCCGGAATTTGAAGAGCTGATGACGGCGACGTCGCACCTGACCGGGCGCAAGATCAATCGCTACAATCATATTTTTCAAGGCAAAGATGATTTGGTGACCAAGGTCCGGCGACAGCGGATGCTGGGGCAAAAGACAGCTTGCTGCTTTCAGCGGTGTGTCGGGCAGGACGCATTAAACGCCGTTTATTCAACGACTTTTGAGGTCGACGCTAAATTTGGCACGGATTATCATCAGCGCCTGCAGCACTATCTGATTTATGTGCAGGACAACGATTTAGTCGTGGACGGGGCGATGACAGACCCTAAGGGTGATCGGGGGCTAGCACCACACCAGCAGGCCGACCCCGACCTTTACTTGCGCGTCGTCGAGCGGCGGGAAGACGGCATCGTGGTGCGTGGGTGCAAGGCACACCAGACCGGGATTGTGAATTCCCACGAAATACTGGTTATGCCTACCATCGCCATGAAAGATGAGGATAAGGACTGGGCCGTCAGCTTTGCCATCGAAGCCGACGCCCCCGGGGTCGTGCTGATCTATGGCCGGCAGTCCTGCGACACCCGCAAGCTTGAGGGTGGCGACCTCGATGTCGGCAATAGTATGTACGGTGGACACGAAGCCTTGATTATCTTCGACGATGTTTTTATCCCCACCAAGCGGGTTTTTCTCAATGGCGAAAGCGAGTTTGTCGGGATGATGGTGGAGCGGTTCGCCGGGCATCATCGACCCAGCTACGCCTGTAAAGTCGGAGTCGGAGATGTACTCATCGGAGCAGCAGCCCTCGTCGCCGAGTACAACGGCGCCGAAAAAGCCTCCCATATCAAAGACAAATTAATCGAGATGACTCACCTCAACGAAACGATGTACGCCTGCGCCATGGCTTGCTCGACAGAAGGGGCGGCGACGGTTTCCGGAGCCTACCAGATTGAAATGCTCCTTGCCAACGTCTGCAAGCAGAATGTTACCCGCTACACTTACGAGATTGCTCGCCTTGCCGAGGACATCGCCGGTGGCTTGATGGTGACGATGCCTTCGGAAAAGGATTTGCGCTCAGAGCAGATCGGCCACTGGGTCGACAAATATTTAAAAGGGGTGGCCAGTGTCCCTACCGAGTATCGCCTGCGGGTGCTGCGCCTGATTGAAAATTTAACCCTGGGGACCGGGGCTGTCGGCTACCGCACCGAGTCGATGCATGGCGCCGGCTCACCCCAGGCCCAGCGGATCATGATTGCCCGCTACGGCAATTTCATTCATAAGAAAAAACTGGCGAAGCATATTGCCAAGATTCCGGAGTAAAGTAGTTGCGATGGATATGCGGCGCCAAGTCGTATTTTATCCGCTCTTTGTCGGGCTACCTGCCCTAGAATGATTTGCTTTAAAAAAGGGCAGATGTTATAGTACGAATGAGGAAATTATAGATTAAGGAGATGGAAATAATGAATGTGCTAAAGAAAATGCAGCAAAAACGCGAAGAACAACGACGCCGCGAAAAGCTTCAAACTGCAAAAAAGATTGGGATTGCTTTTTCGGTCGGGGCGGTCCTGGCCGCAACAGCGACCTTGTTTACAGCTCCTAAGTCCGGCAAAGAGTTGCGGCAGGATGTCGTGAACAAGGTCGAAGATGGGGCGGAGCTAGTCAAAGTGAAAAAAGAAGTGCTGGCGGAAAAGCTTGCGGTGACCAAAGAAAGCAGCGCCAACATCGCCAAGGCTGCCTTGGATTTTGGCCAAAGCTTTAAGGACAAAGTATTAAAGGTTGTGGGCTATCCTGGCGAAGGCACTTGTTGTCATTCGGTGGGTGAAGCCTCCGATGCGGATGAGGAAGCACCCCAGATAATCGAGATTACTGACGAGACTTCGCCTGCTAAGGAGTAGGGAAGCTATCCAACATCAGCGCATCTTGGTATTCGGTCCTGGTCAGGGAAGTGAAGGAAGCATTTAAAAAGTTTGACGAGAGAAGCATCGCGGTGTGTGCCGCGATGCTTCTTTTTGTAGAATTTATTTCTGCCAACCTCAAAAATCTTGTTAAGGAAACTGAAAGGATAATTTCTATTTCGTAGCACTTTCAATGAGTATCGGAGGGTGGATAGCGCCATCCATCCGTAGCTGGGCAAACTTGCTTGCGCAATGTAAAACTTTAGGCGGTTGCGATACTTGCGAGGCAAAAATAAGAGGCGGTTATTGGTTACTCTCCGCAATGTTGTCTTGATACCGGGGCAATTCTTGTGCGTGTTTAGTTAACCTACATTTTATTGATATTATAATAAATATAGGTTAAAATTAGTTAACCAACATATTGTTATTGGTGTTGATATAGTTGGTTAATTTTTATATAGCGAGGTGCTTAAAATGTCAATTGTTTATGATGTCTTGGTAGAAGAGAAGGCACGCATTAATGATAAAATATCACTTTATAGCGAGAGAATCAATCAGTTGCCTAAAGGCTCAATAGTGATAAAGAGCATTAAGGGGCATCAGTACAATTATCTTGTCTACCGCGAAGGAGATAAAGTTGTCACGAAATACCTCAAGAAGGATGAAGTTGAAGAAGTAAGGGCAAAGCTTGGAAGACGTAAAAAAATTGAGGAGATATTGCGTGACCTTAAGAAGGACATGAAGTATATCAACAGGGTCGTGAAGGAATGATGAACAAACAGCAGAGAATTTTTTGGGAAACGATTGCTGCGATGAGTGACCTCGGGGTCCTAAAGCATCTGATAGTCATCGGTAGCTGGTGTGAACACGTTTATGAGGTTTCCGGTTATTATCATGGCCTTAAGTCGAATATGCGAACCCAGGATGTGGATTTCCTAATTCCAAACATTCGTCGCCCGGTAAACCCGATTGATTTACCG
>CAZWXO010000131.1:0-666 GCA_964637885.1 uncultured bacterium | reverse complement strand
GAAAAAAACTATTAAGCTTTTTTCAGTGATCTCGGACTGTCTCAAAGGCCCTTAGCGGAAAATGGCTAAGGAAGCTTACGCAGGGCAGCAGGCATCGGGAAAAGGTCATTATGATTTACGAGGATATAATAACATAGCTCCCGGTGGTATAATGTAGACGAGCGAGGTGTTGTCACCAATGAGCGAGAAAAATATTCATCAGGAGCACGACAAAGGCTACAAATACCTGCTCCAGAGCAAGCGGGCCTTTATGGATCTCTTGCGGAGCTTTGTTAAAAGTGACTGGGTGGAGCTAGTCTGCGAGGAAGAATTGGTACGGGTGGACAAAAGCTTCATCCTTCAGGATTTCAGCGGCAAGGAGGCGGACATCGTCTACCGCAGCCGAATCAAAGGTCAGGATGTCATCTTCTATGTCTTGCTGGAGCTCCAGTCAACCGTCGACCACCAGATGCCTTGGCGGCTTTTTCAGTACATGAGTGAGATCTGGCGGGACCACTTGAAGAATACGCCGGCGGAGGCCGCCGCCGGGAAAAACTTTCGCCTGCCGGCAATTGTTCCGCTGGTGCTTTATAATGGCAGCGGTCCATGGACTGCGGTCAGGAGCTTTCGGGAGTACCAAAAAGGTCACGAACTGTTTACTGACGAGCTAATCGACTTTAAGTACGG
>CAZWXO010000130.1:4245-6368 GCA_964637885.1 uncultured bacterium | reverse complement strand
GATATCGGCATCGAGCTTATGGTGCGCGGTTAGTTCCTGCCTGATTTGCTTATGGGCGTTGGACCCACCGAACATGACCCCGTCCGGCACAATCGCGGCGCATCTACCGCCAACCTTTAACATTCGCAGCATTAGTGCGACAAATAACAGCTCAGTGCTCTTTGTCCGCGCAACTTTTAAAAGATCACCCGAAACCGCCTCGTAATCCAGCGAACCTTTAAAAGGTGGATTCGTTAAAATAAGCGTATATTTATTGGTATCGGTGTTCTGTTCAGAAAGAGACTCATTGGCCGCAACTAAAAAACCGGCGGAACCCGCTGCCGGGTCACAAATAATATCCTCGGGCTGGGGCTTCATTAAATCAACCATCATTTTAATAATATGCCGGGGGGTGCGAAATTGCCCATTGGTGCCAGCCGTGGCAATTTTCGATAAAAGATATTCATAAAGGTCACCCTTGATGTCTTTATCACCGGTGTTGATATCGGAAAGGGCAGTTACTATTTTCTCCAGTAATTGTGGCGTAGGAATGATAAAAATGGCATCCGACATATACTTTGAAAAGGCTGAGTCTTTATCGTCGTGCATTTCTTTAATAAAGGGAAAAGCATCCTGGGAGACAACCCGGTACATTTTCTCAGCTTCAAAATCTTTAAACTGGCTCCAGCGAATATTCTGCTTGTTTTCAGGGAATACCCGCTCAAATTCGACCCCTAGCAAAACTGCTTCCTTTTCCTTAAGCGTCTCAGCTTCATCCATGCCCTTCATGAACAATAAATAAGTAAGCTGCTCAATCACCGATAACGGGTTGGTGACACCCCCGGTCCAAAATGTTTCCCAGATTTTATCGATTTTATTCTTAAGATCGCCTACGAGCATGCTACAACTTCCTTTCGATTTGTCAGATTTTTCAGGGTCAGACTTTACGCTCAATCCGTTTTTTTGCCGCTTCAATTGCTTGAATAAAATGCTGCTCGACCGTCGATAGATCATCGTCGGTTTTTTGTTTGTATTTTTTGTACTCTCCTTCGGCCTTTAAAAAAGCAGCTTCGCTTGTAACCGTGCCTTTATGTTGCAAAACATCGTGCCGAGCTAGTTTCAGGAAGCCGTCCAAGGTTTCGACCCAGTCTTTCATATACATGGGAATACGCCGCCGTGCTTGCATCTCCGCTAAATCTAGAAAAGACGATACAACTAGATTAAGGTTGCTGATTTCATCCTGCGTAAGATAATTTTTTGCCACGGAGATATCAGCTTTTCTGGGTTCTGTTCCTGAAAAACTGGTCAGACCCATAAAAGGCTGCCCGGCATCTGCTCTGAGCATCACAATTTCCGCTACAGTATGCTTGTGGGCCGCCCAATGCATTTTGTTCTGGATCGTCTGAAAAAACTGTCGTGATATTTCAGTCGAAGCCGTGTAATCTATGCTTGTGGCGTAGATATCCATTACCTTGCGCCAAAATACTTTCTCCGACGAGCGAATATCACGAATTCGATCAAGTAGTTCCTCAAAGTAATCACCACCACCAGCTTTTTTCAACAGGTCATCATTCATCGTAAAGCCCTTAACAATGTATTCATGTAATCGCTCAGTCGCCCAGACACGAAATTGAGTTCCGCGAATCGACTTGACCCGATACCCGACGGCAATAACGATATCAAGGTTATAATGCTCAATATTTCTTGAAACTTTTCGGGCGCCCTCTTTTTGAACTGTCAAGTAATCCTTGACAGTTGAGTCTCGCTTTAATTCTCCTTCTTTAAAAACATTGTTTATATGTAGACTGATATTTTGTTTGGTGGTTTGAAATAAATTGGTTTGGTGGTTTTTTTATTTTGCAGCGTGGCACCCTGTAAGACTATGATAGAAAACCAGAAATATAAAATAGTAAAAGGAGCAATATGAGAACAGGAATGAGCCAAGGTCCTAGAGGCCTTAGAGATGTATCAGCAGTAAATGAGCCATTGAACTTAGATTATTCTTTGGCAGATAGCGTAAGAATGTCTATATCCAAGGCTACATGGCTAGATGAGGTAGACCTAGCAGCAGCCAAGCAAGCAGTCTTATTGGCAGAAACCATAGATGCAAACCCAGATAAGCGACATCAGAATGCACCTATCCT
>CAZWXO010000130.1:0-4235 GCA_964637885.1 uncultured bacterium | reverse complement strand
CCGTCGGAGATTCTCCAGGTCTTGAAGGTTGACCCCGAGAGCACCCAGGGCTCGTACCAAGCTGACCTGGTCCATGTAGAAGCTCTACCACAAGGGGAAGCTCAACCAAACTGTTTCCAGCTCAAGCCTTACATCAAGCTTTGTCTGCCCGTCTTCCGTTTGATAAATAATTATTTCCGATCCATCGGTCAAATCAAGCCCTCCCTTGGTTAGTTTTTCACTCAATATATTTCCGCTCGCTGCGCAGTATAAATACTACCATCGTATTGCAGTTTTTATCCATGCGTTTTAAAAAAATCTTTAGCCATCCCAAATGGGTCTTCTGCAATCACCCACAGATCTGGCGCGCCAGAATACAAATACGAAGTAAACTCCTCGTCATCAATCACGCCAATAGAGTGACCTGGTTTACCGTCGATCACCGGCGCATAATAATATTGGCCTTTTGTAAGTCCGTTGAATCCTGGAGTATCATCCCCCACATATTGAAGCACTACCCAGTTATCCTTGATGTTCAATTCTTGTATTTTCTGCTTCAAGGAATTGATTTTCTCATAAATTTCATTTTGGGTTCCCTGCTCTGTTCCGTATTCTTCAGCTATTTTATCCAAATACGAATAGTACGCTTGATAGCTATCATAACCATAGGGATACAAACTAACTCCGTCTGGTAGCATTTTGTTAATGTCGTATAAGTTGTAAGGATACTCAAAGACTTCTCCCCCATTTTGCCGACAAAACGGCAGAAGATTATATTTTTCATGTTTTTGCGGAATGTAAGGCAATGTATTCCCACCCCTTAAGATTAGTCCCTTAAATATTTTTCTTCGCCTTCTGCAATATATATCGAGGAACAATTTTGCATCCGAAAAGACGCCCTAACAACCTTGTGTGTAAGCAATTAATTACGCTAGCTTCACTTAAGAAAGTCGCCGAGATTTAAAACGGCACCACAAGGACATTTTACAGTTATCACAGTGCCGAGCCCAGTGGGAATAAAGCAGTACTCGTATTGCGCCCCTGACACATCATGATGTTTTTCGAAACATTTTTCATGCTGTTTTTTAAACTCTTTCAGCCTTCGAACATCTTCACCAACTATTCCAAAATGTATTTCGTCCACTGAATACTTGAGGTTCTTCTCGTATTCCTGATCGCCTACAAACATGCAGCAACTTCCTTTCGATTTACTAGATTTTCTTATATTTACTTAATTTCTATACTTTCCAAAAAATCAACATCTAATGACGAGTGTAATCCATCAAAATTTTTGTGGCAACTAATATATAAAATTATCTTTGCTAATTTAGCATAATTATGATAAGTTAGCGGTAGCTTTAAAAGGAGGTGCGAATAAATGTCGCAAATTCGCCCGGTTTCTGACCTGCGAAATAATTTCGCTACTATCTCAAAAATTGTTCATGAAACGGCAGAGCCTGTTTTTTTAACAAAAAATGGCTACGGCGATATGGTCGTCATGAGTATCGAAGCCTACGAACAAAGGCTATTTGAAAACGAAGTTTATTTTAAGCTTAAAGAGGCTGAGCTAGAGGCAAAGTCAACCGATAAAAGATATTCGCATCAGGAAGTGTTCACCGGCCTTCGAGCTGAGCTTACTGCCATGATCGACGAAAAAAATGTATAACCTTACCTACCTGCCACTGGCAAAAAATGATTTGGAAAGCATCGCATTTTACATTGCCGACAAGCTGCAAGCTCCGCAAACTGCTCTCGACTTACTTGTAGCCTTGGATACCGCGATATCCAGACTGCAGCACCTACCTTATTCCTGCAAGGTTTACTCAACTGTTAAGCCAATGGACAGTGAGTATAGGTTTCTGCAAGTAAAAAATTTCGCGGGTTTATATGTAGTTACCGAAACCACAGTCGAAATCCATCGTATAATATATGCCAAGAAGAATAAGGTCCCTTTCCTTTTAAAGTGAAACAGAAGATGAATTCAATTTGTAAATATCAATTACAATGTCATCTTTCAGTTCCTTTGCATCAAATATCTCCTCTTTCGTTGTTCGGTAAACTTTTCCTCTCTGGACCACGCAAAAAACCAATTTTTATCAAGCAAGAATGTAGCTTGTGTTCTTCCCCGCACCCTGCACTTTGATAGCTTTCTTATCAACCAGTTGCTTCAACAGACGCACTGCCATTTGCTGGGAAATCGACATTTCAAGCTCAACTTCTCTACGGACGACAACACCCTTATCTTTAAACAAATCTAAAATCTCCTGCTCCCGTTTGGAAAATTCCTGCTGCCGGGCAGATTCAGGAACTTCCGCATTGGTGTTAGGTAAAGTTATCTTAAAGGCGTTGTCCGAAACCTCCACAATAGGGTTACTCGGGTGGTCAGCATAGCTACGGAGTATTTTCTGCATGCCGATGCCGTAGGCTTCAACCAAGGTCAATCGATAAAAGATATTCGCCAGATTTTCATTGCGCGTGATCGAAACGCCCAACATAATATCGCTATATGAAATACCCTTGACCAAACCACCGATTGAAACAAATTCGAGACGATCATTAAATATACTTATTAGAGTGCTTCCACTAAATGAATAATCACGATGAACCAGCGTATTAAGTAATGCTTCACGAATCGCTTCCAAGGGGTAGTCGCGCTTATCATTGCGGTGTAGCCCTGTAAATTCTGAACGGGTCAAATTATGAAGGTCAATGTATTCATATACATCGTTTAGCTGTTTTAGCAATGACCCGCCAAATTCCCGACGGTCCTTAAATGTGGTCTTATCAATTCCTGCAAAAACAGCAGCCTTGATAGTATGCTTGCACTGATCAGAAAGCAATAATCCGAGATTTGAGTAAATCCCATCGCCATGCGTAAGTTTTAATGACTTTTGCTGACTTAAACCAAGGGGTATTTTGCGGAGCTTAAATTCTTTTTCTGCTTCGGCAAATGTGAGCTCCTGGATCAGCGAACGCATTTCCTCATATTTTTCTCCATCTGTCTCCTTGATCATTCTAAGAATCAGTGTTTCAGATGCCGGCACCGATGAAGCACCTTGGCGCACATAAACACCTTCAGGGCGAATACCTTTACCGGCAATATAATAAGGACTTGATGCCCCTTTTTGGATTAGCACCTTAATGACTATTTTTCCGGCTAATTCCTGTCTTTCATAGCTTACAAACATTGTCACATCAGGTTTAATCGAATCACGGATCGTGTTACTGACCTTTAGCATGGTTCCGTCTCCATCGCTGACGCCGACGATGTTTCCGCTGTCTTCAATACCTAGGTAAATTGCACCGTCATTGGTATTAGCAAAGGCAACCACACTCTTCTTGATGTCATCAGTATATTCCCGTTTTAGCTCGATAGTCTGGCCCTCGGTAAACTTCATAAGAAAAACACCCTCAGTCTTTATACTATTTCTATTACTTTTCTAATCAATTCTAATCAGTTATATGAATAGTATAGTAGCAGAAAGAATATTATGCAACGTGCACTGGAAATAACACGAAAAAGACCCTTTAAAACATACATGGAGATCCTTAAGTTCACTGAAGCTGATGATGGCCGCAGCCCGCTGATTACAAAATATAAGCGAGTGCATTTGTGCATCGAGGCCTGAAATTGGGAAGCCATTGATTACACAAACCAATATGCAAATAATTTTTTACTGTAAACAAGAAATCGAAAACCGCTGGTTATTTTTTACTAACCATTGCCCCTTTTTGTCGGAACCGATTGACGTCGACTGGACAGTAATAAACTACAAATATTCCAAAAATAAATATCAGTTAATCTATAGGGAAAGAACACTTTAATGCCAGGGTAACTATTTGATGGATAAGGAAGATTATTTCCCAACTGGCGGAGTTCATATAACACATTTGCCGTATATACGTCGACAACCAATGTTCTACCTGATGCAATGGCTGCCTTATAGAAACTAACCAATCGATCAATATTTTGACTGGAGCACTGGAAAAGAGCAATCCCATCAGCATTTTTCAGTATAAATAACTGTTTTGCCTTCACTACTTATTTCAAACGATGCCGCATCAAAAGCTGAATGGTCCATCAAGAATGGTTTTATTGTAAAGTCGCCAGCACTAAATTGCTGATACATTTTAAAAATCTGTTGGTTAATTTTAAAATCCTTAACTATTTGAAAGGTTTGAGAGATATTTATAATCCGCGCGGTTCCCGCGGATAGATAAACAGGTATTTCAGGATTAACATATGGTAAAAGCCC
>CAZWXO010000129.1:0-6496 GCA_964637885.1 uncultured bacterium | reverse complement strand
GTGGGATGCAGGGACATCTATCAGGGTAGGAGATGCGCACATTGCCAATTGGTTGATCGGGCAGGTTAGAGATGAAGAATGCGCTGAAGAAGATATTGTAGCATATGCCAGCAATATTGGCGCCGATGCAGACGCAGCCCGCAAAGCTTTTAGGCAGGTGCCGGTGATGTCTCAGGACCGCTTTCGGGCGATTGCGCAAGCACTCTACACCATTGCCAATCAACTTTCCCAGATTGCTTTTCAAAATCTGAAGCAAGCGCAGCTATTGCAGGAAAAGGAACGAAATCAAAAAGAGCTGGAAAACAGCAATAAGCGAATCGAGGCCCTCTTGCGGGTAAACCCGGATCTGATGTTTGTTTTTGATCGGGATGGGACGATTGTTGATTACCATGCCAACAGCGAGGATGCACTTTATGTGCCGCCTGCGGCTTTTTTAAACCGACGGATTTCCGATGTTTTGCCGGCAGATATTGTAGCGCTGACTATCGAAAAAATTAACACCGTGCTTGAAAATGGTCAATCTGATTATTTGAGCTACCGCATGGATATTCACGGGGAAGTGCGCCATTACGAATCGAGATACGTTTTAATGAATGAACGCCACGTCTTGGCGATTACCCGGGAGATCACGGAAAGCGTTCGTTATCAGGAAAAGCTCGAGTATTTGAGCCTTTTTGACAAAATGACAGATATGCAAAACCGGACTTCGTTTGAACAGATATTAAAAGAACCTCTAGTCGCAGCAGATCTTCCTGTCAGCATAATCGCGGCTGATGTCGATGGCTTAAAATTGCTTAACGACACCCTCGGCCACGATGCGGGCGATCAACTTCTAATCGAGGTCGCCGAGATATTAAAGAGGGTCGCTCCAGATACAAAATGCTGCTACCGCTTAGGAGGGGACGAGTTTGCCGTGTTGCTGCCCAAGAGTAATCTGGCAGATGCGCATCGCTTTGTCGATTTAGTTCAGGAAGCGATTCAGCAGTATAATGCGCTATCTTCGCAAGTGCTGATCAGTCTTTCTTTAGGAGCTGCTTGTGCGGAAACCACGGAATGGGATTTAAGAAAAATTTATCAGGAAGCCGATGACCTAATGTACCGCTGCAAACTTAGTAAGGGAACAAGTCCTAAATCATACATCATCTCGACGCTGGTCGCCGCCCTTGGGGAAAGGGATTACATAACGCTGGGGCATAGCCAGCGCCTGAGCGACCAGGCCCAGGTGATTGCCCGACAAATGAACCTGAGCCCTGTGCAGCAGGAGAATCTAAAACTCCTAGCCCAAGTGCATGACTTAGGGAAGGTGGGAGTGCCGGATCACATCTTGTTTAAAGCCGGGCCGCTGGACCAGGAGGAATGGGATGTCATGAGAAAGCATCCGGAAAAGGGCTACCGGATTGCCGCCGCCTCGCCGGAGCTGGCTCCCGTGGCTGATCTGATCCTGCGACATCACGAGCGCTGGGACGGAACGGGTTATCCTTTGGGGTTGGTAGGCGATGCAATCCCTGTCGAGTGCCGGATTATCGCCGTGGTCGATGCTTATGACGCGATGACAAGCCAAAGAACTTATAATACGATTAAAAATCACCGGGAAGCCATTGAGGAACTCAAAAAAAATGCTGGCAGCCAGTTTGACCCACAAGTGGTCGATATTTTTGCCAGTCAAAAGGGAGCAGAAAAAGGTTGAGCGCTGCTGGATGGCTCATGTAGTCGTGGACTAGCAATGCTCCGCAGTGACGATTATGCTCGGACAGAAGGAGTCAATCGGGTTGCCACATCGAGGAGGAGGAGGCGAGCGCAATGCATGAAGTAAAACAAAAAACGATCCTCCTCGTCGAAGACGACGCGACTTTGGCGTTGGCCGGACGGCGTATTCTGGAGGGGCAGGGCTATCGAGTGATAGCGGCCCAAGATAGCAAGGCGGCACTGGAGGAGATTGTAGACAACCTCGACATCGATTTGGTTCTGATGGATCTGGACCTAGGACCGGAAATGGGCGGAGCGGAGGCTGCCCGGCAAATCCTTAAGCTGCGGGAGCTGCCGGTGGTCTTTCACTCCAGCCACACCGAGCCGGAGATTGTCGCCCAGACCGAGGCGATTACCTCATACGGTTACGTCGTTAAAAATACGGGTAGCGCTTTGCTCCTCGCAGGAGTTCGTAATGCGCTGGAGCAAATTCTCAGTAGCGCTGAAAAGGAAGCGGTAGCTGCTGTCGATCCTTCGTGATTTTTAGTAACCGGGGCATGCCTGCTTGCGCAGTGCGAAGATAGGACGAATCGCCAGTGATAGTGGATTAGTCCCTGGCGTACGGGATAGGGAAGTCTGAAATAGCAAATGGGTGTAGGAAGGACTGGTAATTATGCTTAACAATCTACGCATCGGAGTCAAAATTGGGATCATCGGGGTAATTTTATTAGGGTTTATGCTGGCCGTTGGGGGCGTCGGTTACTTTAACCTGCGCCAGGCAAATCAGGCCATGACCGGGATGTATGAGGACAGACTTTTGCCGGTGGATTGGCTGGGGGATGCCAATGCCGATGTGCGGGAAATCGAAGTGGTGATGGGACATCTCCAGTTGGCTGTCTTGTCCGGGGATGCTGAACTCGTAAAGGAAAAGATTGCGGAGAGTCAGGCGATGGTCGAAGATGTGGAAAAGCTATTGGAGCAATACTTGGCCACGAAGCTGGAAGCTGAAGAAGAGACGATGCTAGAGCAGCTGGATGTGGTAGCCTGGAAAAATGCTTTGGCTGAGCTGCAGGACGCCGGTCTTGGGATGAATCCCGCAGCTGTGGAGGCGAGCGCTGGGGCTTATTTGACCCAGGCAATGGCGGTCGAAGATGTGTTGGCGGAGTTGCAGGAATACAACGCGGCGCTTGCAGGGGAGATCGATGCCCAGAACGACAAGGAATTTGCTGCTGCCGTCCGCATCCTGATTGGCTTGTTGGTCGCGGCCTTTACCTTAGGGCTTGTTTTGACCTTGTTGATTACCAGGCAGATTACCAAACCATTAGGCTTGGCGGTCGCCCATCTAGATAAGATTGCCGCCCGGGATTTTTCAACGGACGCCCCGGCCATTTTCTTGGCTCGCAGGGATGAAATCGGAGCCATCGCCAAGGCGGTGCAGGCGATGCAAGACCAGGTCAAAACAGCGATCAAAGGCGCAGTCGCAGGATCTGCCACTACGGCCAGTGCGGCGAAAAGCTCAACGGAGCTGGCGAAGGAGGCCGATGGAAAAGTCCAGGACGTCTCGGCTGCGACCCAGCAGCTTTCGGCGGGGATGGAAGAGATGGCCGCTTCGGCCGAAGAGATGAGCGCTACCTCCCAGGAAATCGAGAAAGCAGTCGAGCAGGTCGCTGAAAGGGCCCAGGAAGGGGCGACGGTTTCCCAGGGAATCAGTCAAAAGGCCGAGGCCTTCCACCAAGAATTCGCGCAGACGCGGGACACCGTCCAGCGGATGCAGTCGGATACCAAAGCAAGCCTTGAGGTAGCCATCGAGGAGGCTAGGGCGGTGGAAGAAATCCACGTCCTTTCCGATGCCATTTTAGCCATCACAGGGCAGACAAACTTGCTAGCCCTCAACGCAGCAATTGAAGCCGCTAGGGCTGGGGAAGCCGGCCGCGGCTTTGCCGTCGTCGCCGACGAGATTCGCAAGCTGGCGGAGGAATCCAGCAAGACGGTCGAGCGGATCCAGACGATTACCCGGACGGTGGTCGGTTCCGTCGGCAATCTGACGAGTGGCTCCAGTCAAATGCTGGATTTCATGGAGAAACAGGTGACGCCGGATTACGCCAAGGCGGTGGACATCGCCGGACAGTATAGCAAGGACGCTGGTTTTTATGATGGGTTGATGGGTGATCTCGGAGCTCTTTCCCAGCAGCTTTTATCCTCGATTCACAACATGATGTCGGCCATCAGCGAAGTCGCCAAAGCAGCTACCGAGGGAGCTCAAGGAACTACTGATATTGCCACCAAAGCTTCCGAACTAGCTGAGCGGGTTGGCCAGGTCGCCCAAGAGATGGAAGGGGTTAATGAAGCCTCGGCCCAGATGGATGAGCTTATGGGGCAGTTTCGCTTGAATTAACCTGGAGATAGGGGAAAAAACCTGCTGTGTTGCCACAACGATTGGCCACGGTTACGATTTGTGTCACATCGAGGAGGAGGAGGCGAGCGCAATGAGTAAAGTAAAACAAAAAACGATCCTCCTCGTCGAAGACGAGGTGATCCTATCGGTCGCTGGCAAGCGGTCCCTGATGGGGCTGGGCTATCAGGTGGAAATTGCCCTGGATGGCGGCTCGGCGATAGAAAGAATAAGCGGAAACCCGGAGATCGATCTGGTCTTGATGGATATCGATCTGGGCTCGGGGATGGACGGAGCCGAAGCGGCTTCGCAGATCCTCAAGCTGCGGGAGCTGCCGGTGGTCTTTCACTCCAGCCATACGGAGCCGGAGATTGTCGCCCGGACGGAGGCAATCACCTCCTATGGCTATGTGGTTAAGGGCTCGGAGGTAACTGTGCTGGGTGCCGCAATCAAGATGGCCTTTAAGCTCTTTGCCGCCAAGGAAGAGCTTCGCGAGGTCAACGCCCGGTTGGAGGCGACCCTGGACGCTTTGCCCGACACCCTCTTTGAGGTGGACCTCGATGGCTACATTTATGATTGCCATGCCCCACAGGCGGCTTTGCTGCATCATCCGATGACGGAGATTATCGGGGCGAATTACTTGAAAAAGTTGCCGGAGCAGAGGGCGGCGGTGATTAGTGCAGCCGTCCAGGAGGCCGCTCTTCAGGGGCTGTCCAGCGGCAGGCATTTTTGTATCGATACGCCCACAGGGCAGCTTTGCTTCGAGCTATCCGTCGTCCGTAAGGTCGTCAGCTCCGGGGAGCCACGCTTTATCATCCTGCGCCGGGATGTCACCCAGCGTCGCCAGGCAGAGGAGCGGCTGGAGCGGCAGCTGTGCTACGCTACCGCTCTCAACGAAATGTCCGCGAGTATCCGCAGCCAGGAAGACCCCCAGAGCATCCTGGCGGCCGCCAACGCTATTATCGGCCGGAGCATTGCTGCCGACCGCACCCTGATCTACGACATCTCTTTTAGCCAGGATCGGATAACTAGTCTTTGCGAGTGGCTGAGCCAGGCTCACCCTGACATCCAGCCGACCCTGGGGGGGTACTCTTCTTTAGAGATGTTCCGCTCGGCTTTTTCCCGCATCCGGCAGACGCGGGAGCCTCTCACAAGCCACGTCGAGGCGGTCCATGAGGACTTGGAGAAAGGCGAGGTCGCCGCCATCCTCCACCAGCAGCTCAAGATCAAAAGTCTTCTCTGGTACCCCTTTGCTTTTCGCGAGGACGGCTACTATCTCTTGACGATTAATCAGATTCTCGCGACCCGGGAGTGGACGGAAGAAACCTTGGCTTTTCTAGCTTCGGCGGCGCGGTTGGTGGAAGTCGCTCTGCAGAAAATCGAGATGCTGACCAGAATACGCCAAGGCGAGGCGCGGCTACGGCAGATGAAGAACTATTATCAGGCGATTATCGAAAATGCCCCGGAAGGGATCGTCGTCCTCAGTCCCGGTGGCAAAATCACCTTTGCCAGCCGCACCGCCCGCCGGTCCTTTGGCTTTGACGATGTGGATCCGGACTCGGTGCGACCAGATGATTTCACCCATCCCGAAGACTTGCCGATGGTTCAGGCGGCCCTCGGAAGGATCGTCGAAGACCCTACTTATCAGCCGACCATCAAGTACCGTTTTGCTACCCGGGAAGGCGATTGGCGCTGGGTGGAGAGCACCTTTACCAATCTGTGCGGCGATCCGGATGTGGCCTCCATGGTCATCAATTTTCGGGATATCAGCGCCAGCAAGAGCTACGAAGAGCAGCTGGAGTATATCAGTAGCCACGATACCAGCACGGGCCTTTTTAGCCGGGCATATTTTAACCAATATCTCGACGGGCTGGAGGTGAGCCGTCATCTGCCGATCAGCCTGATTTCCGCTGACGTGGACGGGATGAAGCTGATCAACGATACTTTCGGGCATAAATTCTCTGAAGAGACAATGCGCCAGCTGGCCGAGCTTTTCTGTCGTCAGCTTCAGCCAGAAAGCTTTCTTGCCCGTATCGGCGGCGATGAATTTGCCTTTGTCCTGCGCAAGACGAAAATGAAAGAGGCCGAGGCATTAATCGAGGCGATTCAGACAGAACTGGCGCAGCTGAACGCGACGGAGAACATCGTGGCTCTCAGCGTTTCTTTTGGCGTCTATACTTTGGAAGCGCCGGGGTTGCCGCTGGCTCGAGCCTTTAAACTGGCGGACGATTATATGTACCGTAGCAAACTGACAAAGGGCAGCAGCCCCAAGTCCAATATTGTCGCGACTTTGATGGCTGCTCTCAGCGAGCGGGATTACATTACCGAGGGGCATAGCCGCCGATTAGCGGAACTGGGGACGAAGATTGGCCGGGCGCTGCACCTGTCCAAGAAACAATTGGATAATCTGGCTCTTCT
>CAZWXO010000128.1:0-6582 GCA_964637885.1 uncultured bacterium | reverse complement strand
TCCTGCGTTTCGCTGATGAGTAAATTCATCAACTTCGCCAGCTAGGCGAACTCTTGCCGGGAGCTCTAGAAGCCCTTGCGACATGCATGTATTTCAGCGTCTATAAAATTAATTATTTAGCGGATACTATTTTACTATTTTAGCGGATATATTTGTTGTTTTTTAGCGGATGATATGTTATGTTAAGTTCTTGAAAGAGGTGAAGTGACTTTGGTATATAGAAAGAGATTTGCCGATAGAGCATTGGCAGAACGCCTTCAAAGCTCAGGAGCAGTGCTTATTGAAGGAACAAAAGGTTGTGGCAAAACGCAAACCGCGCTGCAAATCGCGGGCAGCGTTGTACACTTTGATGCCGATGAACAGGTGCTCATTCGGATGGAAATCGATCCAAAGAGTGTCCTGACTGGCGCAACCCCTCGTTTGCTTGACGAATGGCAGGAATATCCGCAGATATGGAACTATGTTCGCCGCGAAGTAGACGAGCGCCAGCAAAAGGGTCAGTTTATCCTGACAGGTTCTGCTACACCAGACGACAAGGCGCAGCGGCATTCAGGCGCCGGGAGGTTTTCCGTTATGAAAATGCGCCCCATGTCACTTTATGAGAAAGGCTGGTCCACCGGCGAGGTTAGCCTGGCGGCTTTACTAGAAGGCGATGAGCCTTCATCGGAAAGCGTTTTATTTGGGCTTGGGGAACTTGCTGAAAAAATTACGCTAGGCGGATGGCCCGGACTGATTGGCGCGGGGGCCTTGGAAGGGCTACGCTTTGTAAGTGACTATATTTCCCTGATTGCCGAGGTCGACCTATCAAAGGTCTCAGAAAAGCGGCGCGACCCCTACAAAGTGATGCGGTTGCTCCAATCTATCGGCCGGAATATTTCCACAGAGGTTACACTTTCCGCGCTGGCTAAAGATACGGGTGGCAGTGATAGCGAACTTGATGACGAAACTGTTGCAGTTTATCTCAATGCCTTGGAGCGACTGATGGTGGTGGAAAATCTTCCTGCTTGGAACACACATATTCGCAGCTCGGATATGCTTCGCAAATCTCCGAAGCGTCACTTTGTCGATCCCTCTCTGGCGGTAGGAGCGCTGGGTTTATCAATCGAAAAACTGACAGCGGACCTTAATTATTTCGGGCTGCTGTTCGAATCTCTTGCTATCCGGGATTTGAAAATCTATGCAGACGCAAACGGTGGCAAAGCCTACCATTATCGCGATTCAAGAGGGCTAGAGATAGACACCATCATAGAATACGCCGACGGAACTTGGGGAGCGTTTGAAATCAAGCTTGGCATCGGCGCTGCTGAAACCGCTGCGGTAAGCCTCCTGAAATTCGCAGATAAAATCGACACGAAAAAAACGAAGGCTCCAGCATCATTAACAGTAATTACAGGGAATGGATTTGCCTACCGCAGACCGGACGGTGTGAACGTAGTTCCGTTATCTGTTTTGACAATATAGCTTAGGTGGACTATGGGACGGTTCTTTTGTCCAAGTCGGCGGTGCTCTCTATCTTCCACTAAGTATTTTTTAGACTAAGCTTTTACTTATACCCTGTTCTCCGGCTATCTTCCGCATCGAAAGACCCTGTTTTTTATTCAGGATGTGAACTACTCCTGCTAGTGTTTCCCTGTCTTGTGAATATCAACGAATTTCTTTACCACCTGACAGCGAAAAAGTTTACCACTTTGTCCGGAAATTTTTAGCAAGAAGAACTAGCCAGCATGAATAGTTTTTAAATGACAATTCCTGCGTTTCGCTGATGAGTAAATTCATCGACATCGCCAGCTAGGCGAAGTCTTGCCGGGCCGATGGAAACCCTTGCCGCTGCCGGGAGGGCTTCCACAACCCCCTAAACTGTGACTTGTAATGGCAAAACCCCACCCGTGGTGAGGAAAAAATTGCATTAGGGGGTAAATTCCTCTTGCAAAAGGCACAGTAACCCTAATAGATCTCAGTGCCTGATTCCCTGCTTCGTTAAAACACCAACACTTGAACATTTAATATTTGTTAGGATACGCAACGAGCGTCCCGCTGTATCTTCTGTCGCCCCCTAATCCTGCCACTCATATTGCCTTATTACGGGGCCGTGGGTCATAACTGTGATTGCCCGACTAGGGCACTGGTTGACGCAGCGATAGCACAAGGTGCAATTGCCCTTTTGTTGAACATTGCTGTCGTCTTTTAGAATAAGGTTGGCCATCGGACATACCTCAATGCAATGCTGACAGACTGTGCAAGCTGAAGAAATACGAACACCACGGCGAAGCTTTTTCTCCAGCCTGGCAAAGTAAATCCTTTGCGTAAAAAAACCTAAGTATTTTGAAAAAGAACTAAACCCTCGCTTGAACACATCACCTTGGCGCAAGCTGTCTCCTATTTGCTGGAGACGAGTGGTGGCGCGACTACCAAGGGCCTTGCACTTCTTTGGACTTGCCAAAGGTAACAAAGGGAAATTACAAATGTTAGTTGGCATTCGAAAATGTTCAGCCCAAACGATACTATAACTGACACCGCTCAGCAACTCTGTAAAAACACGGGCCCCATCCCCTGAAAAAAGAGCTTGGGTGCAAAAGATGATAATCTTCTTGCCTTGCAGGAGTTCTCGACGCTCCTCGACAAATTGCCGCATAATCATCGGAACGCACGATCCATAAATTGGATAGACAAAGGCGATCGTCTGATTATTCCCCAACAGGGGGCCAAATTCAAGATCTTCCTCAATAGAGTGAACCTCAGCCGCCATGATTTGTGCGAAGCAGGTTGCAATGAATTGACTGTTACCGGTACCGGAAAAATATAAGACTAACATGATTTCCTCCCAAAAAAAACATTATTGATTACTGCGTCTTTTCCCCTGCTCGGTAGGAAGACCAACACATGAACATTGTATATTGGTTAGGGATACGCAAGGAGCGTCCCGCTGTATCTTCACTTGAACTTGATTAATTTCTTGCTCGGCGGTGAGAGAAAACATGGCGAAAGCTGAACTGCCCAGATATCCGAAACCGTAAAAAATATACTTAATACTTATCAAGAAACCCTTTTGGTGTCATGATTTCTGGGCGTTCAATTGCCACGTTTTCAAAATCTCTATCCCCTGTAATGAAAATATCTATATCAGCTATTATTGCTGTGTGTAAAACCATATAATCCTTTTCATCTCTAATCTCAAACAAAAGTGTGCCTTCGAAGTTTTCAGGTGAATATACCAATTCATAGGATAATGCAGTGAGAAAATTCTCTATTGCTTTTACTTTTGTTGGAAATTTTTTGGCAACGACTGCTTTCAATTCATCAACAACATATGTCGAAAGAACTAGTGTATATTCTTCGACTATTTTTTCAATCAATCTACTAAGACCTTCGCTACGAAAAAGTATTGCTGAAATCAGAATATTTGTGTCAATCATTATTCTCATGGTGTATTTCTTTCTTTTCTAAATTGCTTTATGAAATCGACAACATCATCTTCATTTTTTAATCCTAGCCTTTCAGCTTCACCTTCAAAAGCGTCTCTTATCTCGCAAAGAGCCACTTTTGTTGAATTTTCCATAACCACGCGCCCATTCTCCTCTATGAAAATAACCTTATCTCCGTCTTTCAAGTTAAGCTTTTTTCTTATAAGAATAGGAATTGTAATCTGTCCTTTTGAAGTTATTTTAGCTAGTTCCATTATGTCAACCTCCATTCATTGAATTCCAAGCATTCCTTACCTCGATTATATGCAATTTTCAATATTTTATCAATTACAGCTCAAGTGTAAGCGGTGAAATTGTAATAAGTCATTATATATTTCTCGATTAAACATGGTCTCACAATTGCGGCATACGCAAAATCGTTATTTTCGTCAACCTTTTATTTTGCATAATCGCTGTTTTTATAACGCGTATTATCTGCATAATCTTCATTTTCAGCAATTACCCACTGTCATGTGCCTCGACAGCGACACGCTATTGCCGCACAGAAAACAGCTGCGTTGAATACTCCGCGCAGCCGTTAGTAGATAACGCCTTGGGAAATAATGCCGGCCTTGCGAGGGCACTTACCGCATCTCTTAAATGCTAATACTGTGATTTAAATTATTTAGGATACGCAACGAACGTCCCCCTGTATCCCCGCCGTATCCTTAGCTGGTTTATAGCAATTCCTTCGTCTTGCCCGCTAGATAAAGGGGAAGATTGGTAATTGCCCCATCCCGACGATAGCCGCGCCGTGAAAATCGAATCGCTTGGACGGGCTGATACTTTGCGATGTATTTTTTAAAACTGGGAGCAGATTTATCCTCTCCCCCTTTTACTTCAACAGGAACAATCTCATTTCCATGCTGAATGACAAAGTCGATCTCGCCACTTTTGCCTGCGTAGTATCGCGGCTGGACAGGGAATTGTCCCTGCAATTGCTGCAAGATAAAGTTTTCAGTCAAGGGTCCCTTAAACTGATAATCCAGTTTGAGCAAAATGGCGCTGTTGTCTATCCCGGCCATGTGTTTGAGTAGGCCCGTGTCAAACACGAAGAGTTTAAAAAAATCCAGTTTATCGAAAGCCGGCAAAGGATGCTGCGGAACGGAAACATTATAGAGACGGCTTAGCATCCCGGCGGCAACAAGCCACTCGATTGCCTCTTCGTAATCTCGCGCCCTGCCCCCCTCCCGGACAGCTCCATACATAAATTTTTCGTTGGCCTTGGCCAGCTGACTGGGAATGCTCCGAAAAACCATTAAAATACGCCCGCTATTTATTTTCCCGTTGTGCTTGGAAAAGTCGTTTTCGTAAATTGTAATGAGCTCCTGCTGAATCCTGGCGATTTCCTGAGGATTTTTCTGCTCTGCCCAAGCAATGACGCACTCGGGCATGCCTCCGATGATGAGATATTGGCTATAAGCTTCAAGGAGGCGGTTGTGAAAAATTTCTTCGATCTGCTGCTCTTTGACAATGCTGTCATAGTAACTGTGTAGTGGCTCGTCGGTAGCCAGCAGGAATTCTTCAAAGCTTAGCGGGCGCAGCTCCAAGAGGTTGACCATCCCGACCGGATATGATTTGGGCGTGGACAGCAATGTCCCGAGCAGGCTCCCTGCTGCAATCACGTGATACTCGCCGGCCTTTTCCTTGAAATATTTCAGGGAATTTAAGGCCTCGGGGCACTCCTGGATTTCATCAAAGATTAGTAGCGTCTTGCCCGGCAGTATTTTTTTACCAGCAACTAGCCCAAGCAATTCCACGATGCGTTGGGGATTCTTATTGGCGGTAAATATTGAATTTAGCTCAGCTGTCTCATCAAAGTTGAAATAGGCGAAGTCGTCATAATAGTTTTGTCCAAATTCCCGCATCAACCATGTTTTACCCACCTGACGGGCGCCCTTTAAGATCAGGGGCTTGCGGTTCGCGTTGTTTTTCCAGGCAAGCATTTGCTCAAGAGCCCCTCGCTGCATCTCATGCACCACCTTTAAATGAGGATTTTGCTCAATTCTTGATGAGTCCTCATACGACTATGCCACTTTTTTTGATTTTTTTCAAGTATTCTTGCACATTTATCCGAGATTAATTTATTCTTTTTGCACATAAATACCGATAGCGCGCCAGATCAGAGGGCCAGCAAAGCGAGAAGTCCAATCGGGCCCGATACCCCAATGCTGCATTTTAATAACCCTTCACAATCAACCTGCAAAATCGCACCTCTGCCTCCAAAGAACCTTTAACAATATTTTCGGGAATTATAAATCGCTCAATAGCCCTGCCTCCAAGTGGAAATCCGCTTAAAATGTACGATATTGAGCGCACGTTATGCGATATTGTTAAAGCATGACACAAAGCCGATATCCAAGTAGTTAATCAGGCTATGAAGACCTATGCCAGCTCAAAAAATAAAGATATCGCACTGCTCATGAACTATGCTGACAGGCTTCAGGCAAAGTCTAAGATTTTGCAGTATATGGAAGTTCTATTGTGATTACAAACAACCCGATGCAATTAAGGCACGAATGATACCGAGCAATGAAGCTCAGCCAGATTATACCTTAAATACCCCCAGCAAAAACCTCGCTCGGCTCCCTGCCACATAAATATCTGCCCGCGTACACTTGTCGTCCTTCTCGTCACAGTCGATAAAAAAGACAACATCTGCTTCCAGCCCCTTAAAGGAGCGGGTCGTCGCATAGCGGATCCCCGTTCCATTGTAGCGGCGAAAATCAACAACTGCCCATTCTCCGAGTCTTTCAATTCCCGCTAAGCTGCTTTTTGCCAGATTGTGCGGTCCAAGGATATAGATACGTCCGGGACTGATGCCCTGGCTGATCAGGCGCGTGAGCTCTTTAGTCAGCAGACGAGGGATTTGGTCCTTGCCACAGCTAAATTCTGCAACGGGCAGCCCCCCGTGGACTTTGGCATGGGGTTTTTTCCCTTCGGTAAAGCCTGCCACCCAATCGTTAATCGGAGCGGCATTGCGAAGATTCTGGGTCAAGCGGTGACGGGAAAGCTGAAAATGCGCAAGGGCGTTTAAGTCGATTCCAAAAAGATTCTGGTTAGGGTCGGCAAAGATAAAAAAACTTCCCTCAAGTTTAAGCATTGCCTCGAGCACCGTCAG
>CAZWXO010000127.1:0-6616 GCA_964637885.1 uncultured bacterium | reverse complement strand
AAAAACGCTTATTGTTATCCATTTTATTACCTCCACGCCGCGCCGTCGGCTAAGATCGCGACGAACTTGAACCGACCGGCTTTTTTCTTACAATAATTATGTATACCCAAATGTCTATCCCCGAAATCAGTGGAACAGTCGACGATGGACAATTAATGATTAAGGGTCAACAATTTTGGAGAGAACCTTTCAATTGACAATTAAGGGTTAACAGTTAACAATCGAGTAGGAGGGAGTTGCCACCTCCCGTCCTCTCACACCACCGTACGTACCGTTCGGTATACGGCGGTTCATAAAGTTAACAAAGTATCAGGCTATAATTCCCTAAACTAACAAGCTTAAGTCTTTCCCAGAAGGCAGTGCCTAATGCCTTATTCAACTGCGGCGTTAGGGAAAGCCGCCAGTATCCTTTGCGTGAGCAGCTTATGTCTCGCGCCCATTCCACAGGCAAGCCAAGTGCCACCAGATTCCGGCGAACTGATGCCGGTTTCTTCCACTGCTTGAGCAAGCACATACGTAACCGCCTTCTTATCCATCCATCCAGCTGCTTAAAGATGCTGGGTGTTTCGGCTAAACAATAGTATGCCATCCATCCCTTTAGATATCTGTTAAGCCGTCTTATCCTCTCTTCGATGCTGATCGACTGGCTCCGCTTCGTGAGGTCCCGTATCTTATCCTTGACCTTTGCCACTGTCTGGGGTGCCAGTCGGATTCGGCTTTCTTTCTCTGTTGTGAATGAGAATCCTAGGAATTTCCGCCGTGCTGGTTTATCTACTGCACTTTTGCTTTGGTTGACTTTTAGTTTAAGCTTGCCTTCCAGATACTTACTGACGCTTTCCATTACCCGCTTCCCTGCTCTTTCACTACGGACATAGATGTTGCAGTCGTCTGCGTAGCGGACAAATCGATGCTTTCTTTTCTCGAGTTCTTTGTCAAGGTCGTCTAGCATGATGTTTGCCAGTAGCGGGCTTAGCGGCCCGCCTTGCGGTGTCCCTTCCTCACTTGCCATTAGGACTCCATTTACCATGATTCCGCTTTCCAGATAACGGCGGATTAGGCGCAGGACCCTTTTGTCCTCTATCTGACGGGCCACTTTGGCCATCAGGATGTCATGGTTGACTCGGTCAAAGAATTTCTCAAGGTCGATGTCTACTACCCATTCATACCCTTCCCTGTTGTATTCACGCGCTTTTGTTACTGCGTCGTGGGCTTTTCGGCCTGGCCTGAATCCGTAGCTGTGTTCTGAGAATTTCGGTTCGATTATGGGCGTCAGTATTTGCTGGATGGCCTGTTGTATCAGGCGGTCTAGCACGGTGGGGATTCCCAGTTGCCTGATGCCTCCATCTGGTTTTGGTATTTCTACTCTCCTGACGGGGCTTGGCTTGTAGTCTCCCCTTAGTAGCTTTTCCTTGATGTCTGCCCAGTGTTTGTGCAGGTAGGGTAACAGGTCTTCTGTTTCCATTTTGTCGATTCCCGCTGCCCCTTTGTTCCTCCGCACTCGCTCCAGTGCTTTGGCCATGTTGCCTCGCTCTACTACCTGTTCCATCATTTCCTGTACTTTGCAGGTTTGTCCATCGGTTTGTGCCGTCAAGGAACTCGGCCCTTCCGTAAGTTTCTGCGGTTTCACCACGTCGTCTTTCCGGTAGCCCCTGTTTCGGGTTTGCTGCTGTCTTTGCTCCTTGTTCGATCGCTCCATGGACTCTCCTTCTTTATGTTCGGTCCTTCCCCCGCTTCCGCTTGGGTACTATGACCTCTGCTGACTCCTGACGCTTCCCCTGTTCTGGTTGCTCCCTTGCTCGGCTCTGCTGGCTTTACCGTCAGGTCTCCCCGGGTAAGAATGCTGACTTTCCCCCCATCTACCCGCCGCATTTACTATTGATGACCTTTGATAGCAAGGACTTCGCTTTGCAATGCAAGCTCATCCATTCATCCTTAGCCTGATGCGGTTCCTGTACGTCGGGCCGGGGGTTTGCCGTAGGCTTCCTTCAGATTCCGCGTCGCCGCGGACACCCTTGCCTTAAGCTAACGGCTACTGCTATCTTCGCCGCTCGGGACTTGCACCCTATAGCCAACACCCATGCCGGGCGCACATTGTGGACGCAAAAACATACTTTTTGCCCAGTCTCTTAATAATCGAGGAATTATGCTAATAATTCATACCTAAATTGTTAACTGTTAAATGTTAATTGTTAACTGCTGCCTTTTCCAGCGGCTTCGGCGCGCAAAGTGAGTACGTGACCGATGGGGCAGACGCAGGCAACAACGCCTGACCCACTAACCCAGCCCGAAGGGCGGCGCTGTGGGATGCCAGGCTAGGCGACAAGGATGTCCCCAGAGGGAGCGTACAATAAGTACGTGACCGATGGGGCAGACGCAGGCAACAACGCCTGGCGCCCACAGCGCCTCCCTTAGCGGTGGCCTGAGCGCATGTCGCCATTAATCCTCACATAATCATAGCTCAAATCGCACCCATAAGCCGTCGCCCGACCCTCGCCAATATTCATATTGATATCGATAAGCACTTCTTCATCGGTCAACAGATTGCAAGCGCTGCGATAGTCGACCATAGCGTCGATGCCGGATTCAACCACCTGAATCCGTCCCTTGCTGCTTTTAACGTAGATATCCAGCGTGTCTTCTGCGACTTGGGCACCGGAATAACCGAGGACACAGAGGATGCGACCCCAGTTGGCATCTTCCCCGAACATCGCCGTCTTAACTAGAGTTGATTTCGCCACGGCGCGGGCTGCAATGCGTGCATCCTCGTCAGTGGCGGCACCTTCAACGGTCACTTCGAGGAGCTTGGTCGCCCCTTCTCCGTCGCGAACGATTAATTTGGAGAGCTTTTTGTTGAGCAGACCCAGAGAGTAGCACAGGGTATCGTAATCTTCGTCAGGCGAAGTGATCCGCCGGTTGCCGGCCCGTCCGTTGGCCATAATCAGCGCCATATCGTTGGTGCTGGTTTCGCCATCGATGGAAATCATGTTGAAAGTATCGGCAGCGGAATCCCTGAGAGCCTTGTGGAGCATCTGACTGTTAATCGACAGATCAGTCGTGATAAAAGCTAAAATTGTCGCCATATTAGGATGGACCATCCCGGACCCCTTGGCAACGCCGGCCAAGGTGATTACTTTGCCACCGATGTTAAAACGCAAAGCGGCGTGCTTGATAAAAGTGTCTGTTGTTCGCACTGCATGGGCAAAATCGTAGGCGCCAGCAGGAGATTTCTGCCGGCACAAGCGGGGAATGCCATCCCGCAGTTTTTCCATTGGCAAGCGCACCCCAATCACACCAGTGGAGGCCACCAAGACATCGTTTTCGGGAACGCCGGTTTCCTTGGAGGTCAAGCGGGCCATCTCTTTGGCGTCTTTCATCCCTTGTTCCCCCGTGCCGGTGTTGGCCACGCCACTGGCAATAATTAGAGCCCGCCCCCGCCCGTTGGTCAAGTGATCCCTAGTAACATGGACGGATGCCGAACAGATTTTATTCTGCGTATAGATGCCGGCAGCACTGCACTCGTCTTCACTGTAAATCAGGCCCAAATCTTTGCGCCTATGCTTGATCCCGCAATGAATTCCGGCTCCCGCAAAGCCCGGGGCTAATTCTACTTTTTCGTGCTCCACAATTTCCACTGCCTCACTGCGGCTATCTTCAACCAAAGTTTTATCAGTCATTTTACAACCACCTCTTCAAGTGTACATCTCGCGATGCACCATTTTTGGGCATCTAGTCTCAACCGATCTCACACCTGGTGCCAAATTTGCGTTGACCTCTTTAACTGCCAGCAGCCTAACTTACAAATAAAGGCCCGTTGCCGAAAGACCAAATGTCTCGGGCCAGCCGGCCAACAAGTTCATGTTTTGAACGGCTTGTCCGGCCGCTCCTTTGACGAGATTGTCGATTGCCGATGAGACCAGCAACATTCCCGTCCCTGCATCAAGAGCTACACCGATCATGCAGGAGTTACTGCCCCGAACCCATTTTATGTCGGGGAGCTTGCCCTCCGGCAAAACCTTAACAAATGGCTCATCACCGTAGGCTTGTTGCAAAATCTCGATTATTTCCTCGACACCCAGAGCCACTCTGAGGTGTAAATAACAGTCGGACAAAATACCCCGGTTAACGGGTAAAAGGTGCGGGACAAAAAGTAAAGCCACTTTCTCTGCCGTAGCCTTGGATAGTTCCTGGACAATTTCGGGCTGGTGGCGATGGACAAAGGGGTTGTAGGGGCGAATGGATTCGTTGCATTCCGTATATAAATACGGCCGCTCCAACTTTGCCCCGGCGCCTGTCACCCCAGACTTGGCATCGACAAGCAGCGGACGTGATGTATCAATTATCCCGGCTCGAAGCAGCGGAGTAATCGCTAAAATCACGGAAGTAGGGTAACAACCCGGATTTCCAATCAGATTCGCCACTTTAATTTTATCCCGATTAATCTCAGGCAAGCCGTAGACCGCTTCGCTCAAGGAGCTGCTGTTTTCCTCGCCCCCATAGACTGTCGTATAATCCTCCCAGGAGTCAAAGCGAAAATCAGCCCCTAGATCGATCATCTTTTTGCCGGCAGCGAGTGCAGCCTCGGCAAATGCCACTGACTTTCCCGCCGGTAGCGCAGTAAAAATCAGATCCGCCGAACAAGCAACGTCCGATGGCTCAGCCGGCGGGTGGACTGTCACGCCAAGGGGGAGATTCGGCAATAGCTCGGCCATCTCGCACATCTCGCCGATTTCCGCAAAATTAATAATCTCTTTAACTTTGGGATGACCGGAAAGAATGCGATTCAGTTCAGCCCCAACAAAACCGTAAGCCCCGACAACGGCGATTCTCATCCTCGACACTCCTCCAATCCCTTAAAAATTATTTTACAGATATATAACAGACCATTGTCGACGATTTTGACATCATTAACAATGGCCTGCAAGATACAAGAAGAATCAAAACCTTTACATAGTCAGGGCCATAATTGCTTTGTGGGCATGAAGGCGGTTTTCGGCTTCATCAAAAACAGCCGAATGCTCGCCGTCAATGATGCCGGCAGTGACCTCTTCCCCGCGATGAGCCGGCAAACAGTGGAGGAATAAATAATCCGGTTTGGCATACTTGACGTTTTCTTCGTTGATCTGATAGCCGACAAAAGCTTTCTCGCGCTCCTTTTGCTCCGCTTCCTGGCCCATACTTGCCCAAACATCCGTATACAAGACATCGGCATTGTTCATCGCTTCGCGAACATCGTGAGTCACGTAGGCCTTGCCCCCACCTAGAGCCGCATCAGCCTTGACCCATTCCATAATGGCCGGATCAGGGGTGTAGCCGTCAGGACAGGCAACTGCTATTTCCATCCCCAGCTTGACTCCGCCCAGCATTAAAGAGTGCGCCATATTATTCCCATCGCCGATAAAAGCCAGTTTTTTGCCTGCTAGGCTACCGCGGTGCTCGATAATCGTCAGCATGTCCGCAATAATCTGGGTCGGATGAAGTAGGTCTGTCAAACCGTTAATAACGGGGACGTCGGCGTGCTCAGCCAGCACGGAGACTAATTCATGGGAAAAAGTACGAATCAAGATGCCGTCCAGGTAGCGGGATAAAACCCGGGCCGTATCTGGTACCGGCTCACCCCGACCAAGCTGCAATTCATTGGTGCCGAAAAAACTAGCCTGCCCGCCAAGCTGAAACATTCCCACCTGAAAGGAAACCCTGGTTCTTGTCGAAGCCTTATGAAAAATCATCCCGAGAGTTTTGCCCGCTAACGGGTGAAAAACCTCACCATTTTTTTGCATTTTTTTAAGTGTCGCGGCAGTATCGAGCAGCAGGCGAATCTCATCACCGGTAAAATCATGTAAAGTTAGAAAATCGCGTCCCCGCAAATCATCACTCAGTTTAAAAGCCATCAAAATTCTCCTCCTCGTCGATAATTTAGTGATAAGTATAGCATGCTAAATGCATAAATACAATATTTTATTTATATTTATGCATTTTATCGTCGTGCAATCCGCCGACTTTTCTCCCTCACCTGCGAATACCTATATTATAAACGAAGTTTTGCCGATATTATAGATAAGGCACCAAGAAATAACGCCGAAAGGAGGAAGCCGATGCGAGGAATGACAATGGTCGGACGTGTGCTGAAACAGCTGGTCACACCGTTGATGATCTGCGGTGTATTGCTTGCCATAGCTGTCGCCCCCGCTGCCAAAGCGGCTCCAGGCGACGAATTCGGGACAATTTTTATTTACTATGGGGGCAATGCCAAGATTGATCCTGCCAAGCCGCGCCCGGCCGACATGTATGTCTCTAATCAATCTTTTGTCGGAGGGAGCAAAGAGTATATCACCGGCGTCACCGTCAGTGGCTATGGCCAATCCGCCCGACGTGTCTGGGTGAAACTTTATGGTCTTAATGGGGTTCGTGGCGGTGCCCAAGTCCAGATTACCAAGGCGCAAGCGAACAAAGCCGGGGTCTGCCCGCCCATCAACATGCTGCAGCAAAACCAGTGGTACGCCTGTTCCCTTGAATTCAACAAAGAAAACTTTGCTCTAAAGAACCGGAAATATGAGAAACCCAGCCTCTTCTGGATTTCCGAGATTCGCACAAATCAAGGAACCTACCGCCTCAACCC
>CAZWXO010000126.1:6176-6678 GCA_964637885.1 uncultured bacterium | reverse complement strand
CTTTGCCGCCCTTTCCTGTGTCACGTTGTATTTATATTTAAATCAACTTGAAATTAAACAACAGCGCCAAATGCGCTTAACTCCGATTATCGTCAGCAAAATAGCCATCCCGGCCAATGGCGTTTTGAGTAAAGAAAACGTTGTAATCAAAAGAGTTCCGATGCTTGGGATTCCTAGAGGCGGCTTTGGTAGGTTGGAAGACGTGCTTGGCAAAACGACAAAAATAGCAATTGGACCTGGCGAGTATGTCACTTCTTCAGTTTTAGTTGATGGAACATTGAGCGCTGGGCTTGCATATTTAATCCCGGAGGGGAAGCGGGCAATGTCGATAGTTGTTACCGGAGGTACTGGTGTGGCAGGCTTAATCAATCCTGGCAATATGGTGGACTTGATTGTCAGCATCGATGGCAAATCTATTACTATGCTTCAGCAGATTATAGTCCTCGCAGTCGATAAAAAGACAATCGGAATGTCTCAATCCCCACCGGCAAATGAGGTGACT
>CAZWXO010000126.1:5542-6166 GCA_964637885.1 uncultured bacterium | reverse complement strand
GAAATTAAAACCACACTTACGCTTGCAGTCACCTCTCAGCAGGCGCAATTGCTTGCTCTGGCCGAGGATATCGGAGGAGTTCGTCTTTTACTCAATCCGCAGGTGCCTGAAAAAATGGTGCCGATTCCAAGCTCTGTTATCTCAGACATTGAAAAATACCGGCAAATAGAAAATATGACACAATTAGAGACATCGCTTGCGACGCAGCCATAGGGAGTGATAGCCGTGGATGGAAAGATTACAATACTAATAGTCAGTGGAAATGTTGCCGAGAGGGCTATTATCCGACGCGAGTTGATTTTGCGAGGAGATTTTTCGATAGTCGGGGAAGTGGCTGATCCTGATGAAGCGGGCGATATGGTAGCAGTTTTGCTACCCAATATTGTCTTGGTTGATCTTGATTTGCCGGCAGCTAATGGTTTGGACGTCGCACAGATGATTGCCCGTCGTGTACGGAATAGCCAAGTAATTATGATGGCAAAAACAGCAGATGTCGAAATAATCAAAGCAGCATTATTAAGTGGAGCTCGAGAATATGTGACTAGGCCGTTTGACTTTGACAAACTGGCAGAAACTATTCGTCAAACTGCCTTTAAAGAACGGCGCAAGGGTCCCGGGGTTGGA
>CAZWXO010000126.1:4531-5487 GCA_964637885.1 uncultured bacterium | reverse complement strand
CATCGCTATCTGCCATCAAACACGCAAGCGTGTCTTGCTGATCGACCTCGATTTGCAGTTTGGTGATGTGCCTATTATGCTCGATTTAGTTCCTAAGCTTACCATCAGTGAATTAGTGCAAGAGATGGATTTACTTGATGACCAGACACTTGAAAAATATATGATTCGGCATGCAAGTGGCATTAGTGTTTTAGCCCCACCCTACCGGCCAGAGTATGCGGATTACGTTAATGGTAGTCATGTCGACCGATTAATCCGCTATTTAAGACAAAAATTTGATTATATTATCGTTGATACTCCTCCTCATTTTGGGGACACCGTATTATCAGCCCTCGATGCCGCTGATATCATTGCGATTATCACTAATCTAGAAATGACTACTTTGCGTGATACCAAATTGGCAATGGAAATTATGCTTTCCTTGCGTTATAGCCATGAGAGAGTCAAGCTAGTACTTAATAAAGCCAGCGATACTTATGGAATCGGCATTAAAGAAACAGAGAAATCTTTGGGCGCGGGTTTTTGGTCACGGATTCCCACAGATACAAAGACAGTGGTTTCAGCGGTCAATATCGGTCTACCTTTTATTGTATCAAAACCTAAGTCAGTTATCGGAGTTGCAATCAATGAGTTAGCGAGAAAATTAGTAGCACTGCATTTAGATGAATCCACTGTGTTACAACCAAGTAGCGCAACCAGAGAGAGGAGGCGCTAGAATGTCTTTACTTAGTAGATTAGAAAGCCAACTGCAACAATCCTTCATACCCGAAGGAGAAAAAGTGATAGTTCAGACACCTAAAATTAATGCAATTGATCGGGATGTCGACCTTCTCAAGATGATAGCGCAGCAAAAATTGCTGGACGAGTGGGATAGCTACGGGTTTGTCAAGGACGCTAGTGAAATAGATGACGATGTTTTGCGACAAGAGCTGGAAAATATAATTGTCCAAGTAATT
>CAZWXO010000126.1:2022-4521 GCA_964637885.1 uncultured bacterium | reverse complement strand
TTTGGACGAGAGTTCACCTATGGTCGATGCTCGTTTGCCCGATGGTTCTCGCGTCAATGCCATCATTCCTCCTCTCGCAATTAATGGCCCAACCCTCACTATCCGCAAGTTTGCTAAAGAACCATACCTTGTAGGGGATCTGGTTGGTTTTGGCACGATGACAGCAAAAATGGCGACATTTTTTCAATATTGTGTCGAGGCAAAGTTAAATATTCTTGTTTCAGGGGGAACAGGTAGCGGGAAGACAACGACATTGAATGTTATTTCATCTTTCATTCCACCGGAAGAAAGGGTTATTACAATCGAAGATGCTGCAGAATTGCGCTTGCAACAAGATCATGTCATAGCTCTGGAAACTCGGCCAGCTAATATTGAAGGCAAGGGCGCAATTACTCAAAGGGATTTGGTGCGAAATGCACTGCGCATGCGACCAGATCGAATTATTTTGGGGGAGGTGCGGGGCGGAGAAGCGCTGGACATGTTGCAAGCCATGAATACGGGGCATGATGGTTCTTTATCAACATTGCATGCTAATACTCCTCGTGACGCTGTATCGCGGCTTGAGACAATGGTATTAATGGCCGGCATGGATCTTCCGGTTCGCGCTATTCGAGAACAAATTTCTTCGGCAATTGATATGATTATTCAACAGTCTCGCTTGCGCGATGGGAGCCGGCGTATTGTCAGTGTTACTGAAGTAGCGGGGATGGAAGGAGACATTATTACATTACAGGAATTATTTGCATTTGAATTACACGGCAAAGGTGAGAGGGGCGCATTCGTAGGCAATTTTGTCAGCAGGGGACTACGCCCAAAGTTTTCGGAAAAATTTGATCAGGCCGGAATTACTATTCCCAGCGAGGTATTTTTTGAAGAAGGGAATGTATAGGCGGGGGGTTAATGTTATGTTGAATTTTATGCTTACTTCATTGTTCATTACAGTATTTTGTCTTATATTTTTAACGTTTCGCTTGCTCTCAAAAAAAGTACTTAAAATAGATGGTCGCATGCATGATTTAGTTGCAGGTGCCTCTATCCCGCGATTTGAGTCCAAGGAGATTGCTGTCGAAAATAACGGGCAAGTCGCGGGTAAAAGTTTCATTCCGCGAAATTTCTTGCGCAAAATTGAGGTTAAATTGGTGCAGGCGGATATGCTGCTAAAAGCAAAGGAATTTCTTTATATGGTTTTTCTGATTTTTATAGTAGGGTTTTTTGTGTTTTTCCTTTTTTCAGAGAATCTCTATATTGCATTGGTTTTGGCTATCTTTTTTTGCTATTTGCCTTTTTTTTATCTTTACAATAGAGGTAAAGGGCGTAGCCATCGGTTCGAAGCGCAGTTTCCTGATGCGTTAATACTTATTAGCAATTCTTTACGGGTGGGCTATAGTTTTTCCACGGCAATAGACCTTATTTCAAAGGAATTGCGCCCGCCGATATCGACCGATTTTTCTAGATTGGTACGTGATTTAAAACTGGGCGCAGATTTTGATGACGCGATTATAGCCATGGGGACGCGGCTACAAAGTAGAGATTTCAACCTTTTCCTAATCGCTGTTCAAATTCAACGTCAAGTAGGTGGAAATTTGACCGAGGTTCTTGATAAATTGGCAGCCACTATTCGTGAGCGGGACAGGGTTCGCGGTGAGATCAGAACATTAACAGCGCAAGGGAAAATCTCTGGGCTAGTAATTGGCGCTCTTCCAGTGGTGGTCGGATTTGGAATATATTTCATAAATCCAGGTTACATTTTACTGCTTTTTTCGTCACTACTGGGATGGGCGATTGTAGGCGCAGGGCTGGCTTTAGAGGGCTTTGGTATTTTAATCATAAAAAAAATAGTTAGCATTGAAGCATAGGAGTGGGGTGCTATGTCGTTATTATTTGCTGGTTTTTTTGGTTTTCTGATTTTTTTAATCTTTTCACCTTTTATTTTCATCCAAAATCAAAAGAGAAACGCATTAATGAGAAGGCTTCACCATGTTTCTTCTTATGGAGGAAAAACTATAGTGACGCCTGAGGATCAGATGTCATTTTTATTGCGGTTTTTTGGCCCAGCATGGAGCAATTTTTCTTTGCGCATTTCTGGATATACACCTGTCCGAGTGCGACGCAGAATTGCTGAAAAACTAGTTGAGGCAGGTAATCCAAAGGGTTTAAAATTTGATAGTTTTATTGGAGTCGTGGTAATAACAACATTTTTATTAGGCCTGCTGGGATTTTTCCTTGGATTACTTTTCAATAAATCAATGATAAATACGATAATATATGTTGCTGCTGGAGGAGGAATAGGTTTTCTTGCGCCGGGATTTTGGCTCTATCGTTGGTTGGGGGCGCATAAAAGGCAAATTTTAAGGCAAATGCCAGAATGATTACTACTGCTGATGAAATGACCTCTGAATTAATTGGATTGAAGAGGTAATTGATTTTACTATAAATCTATTTTTTTTGTAGTGCGAGTCAGTGACTCGCATTACGTCTTTAATAATATTTCACTTACTT
>CAZWXO010000126.1:0-2012 GCA_964637885.1 uncultured bacterium | reverse complement strand
CGCCGGGATTTTGGCTCTATCGTGGCGTGGGGGCGAATAATAGGCAAATTTTAAGGGAAATGCCAGGATCATTAGATATTTTAACAATTAGTGTCGAAGCTGGACTTTCTTTTGATTCAGCCCTTGCCAAACTAATAGAGAAAAGTCGGGGACCCTTGATTGATGAATTCGCAAGGATGCTGAAAGAGATTTCCATGGGAAAAGCAAGGGGCGATGCAATGAATGATTTGGGAAAACGAAAGAAAATTGATGACTTGACATTCTTTACAACGGCATTGGCTCATTCAGATAAACTTGGTGTGCCTATTGCTAGCATTTTGCGTGTCCAGTCAGATGAGATAAGGCGGCGTCATCGCCAGCGAATTGAGCGGGAGGCTATGCAAATGCCGATTAAGATGCTCTTCCCATTAGCGCTATGCATTTTCCCGGTGTTAATGATTGTTTTATTAGCCCCAGCCGTATTAATAATTATGGATTCATCAATTTTTTAATAAATAACATAGACTAAGCAGGAGATTTGTTTGATAATCTAGAACACATATAAGAAAGCAAACAATTGAGGAGATGATTCAATGGCACCCTATTTTCCTTTAGCTTTATTTGGCTTCAAGAAAAGTGTAGTCAATGCTCATTTGACTAAATTAAACAAACAGCATGAGGAAGCTTTAGAGATGGCTCAAACCGAGCTTGCAGAGGTTAAGAGAAAAAACATGGAGATGCTGGCGGAACTTGGACAAATACCCACACTTGAATATTCTTTACGTGAACAAGTCGAGGAAGCGGCAAAAAGAGATGCCAATAACGCGGGGATTATTAATGAGTTAAAGCAACAGCTTCGAGAAACAGAGGCGCAGTATTTTGCAGCTAAGGAAGAGATGGATGCTCAGTCGAGGATTGTCGCGGAAAAGACATCCGCACTTGAATCAGAACGGGAAAAGGTGACTAATATCCTTGTATTAGCAGAAGAGAAAGCTCAAAACTTAATGCTTGAAGGGCGCGAGCAGCTTCTTCGCGAGCGCAAGCTTCAGGAAGAAATACTTGGCAATCAGCGCAATCAATTTATGAAGTATTTTGATAATCTAAGAGGTTTTCGGCTTAATGTTGTTAGTTTATTTGATGAATTTAATGAAAAGCTTGAGGCAGAGGAGACGATGCAGTACAATTTATTTGCTGAAGTTGAAACTGTTACTCCGACAAAGGCAGAAAATGAAAAAAGGATTGAGAATTATATTGACAGCGGGCAAATAGTAGAGAATAATAATAACGAGGGTGAATCATGAGTTAAAGTAGATTATAAATCGTTCTGGTTTTTATCTACTAGGGGAAATTTTATTGGTAGTGGGCTTAGAGCGAGTATGTGAGAGGTTTAGAGCAAGAGAGGCCATTTGTCAGGTTTGTAATCTGCTGATGGCATTTTTTTCGCTCTTTGCTAATTTATTTACTACAGGAGGAGAATGTTATGCTTAATGTGGATGCTCTCTTGGCGGTCATGGAGGCCGTTAAAGAAAATGGAATCGCAGAACTTAAAATTACAAATGACGCTGTCGAAATTCGAACGGTGATCGCTGCGCCGTTGGCAGCACAACCTGTCGCTGTAGCTCAAGCTCCAGTTGCTGAAGCTGTGCCCGTGGCACCAAGTGAGAAACAGACTGCCCCGACAAATCTGGTCAAGGAGGCAGCTCCGGCGCCGGCAGCCACCAGCGCTGATGGAATTAAGGTCGAGGCGCCGATTCCAGGTACTATTTTTGTCTCGCCAGGGAAGGATATGGATGGAAATGCCTTGCCGGCAGTTGGAAGTAAGGTTAAGAAAAATCAGGTAGTAGCACTATTGGAAGCGATGAAAATGTTTAATGAAATATTTGCGCCGGTGTCAGGCACAATAGTTGCGATTAACGCCACCAACGAATCTCCGATTAATCCGGGCGATTCGATTATGGTGATTCAGGAAGACTAATTTATATTTATCGGGCTTTAGCCCGCGAGAGAAGGATGCGTCATGAAAGGATTTCTTG
>CAZWXO010000125.1:0-6930 GCA_964637885.1 uncultured bacterium | reverse complement strand
TTCACAATTCACAATTTCGGACGCAAAAACAAAGCTTTTTGCTCTAATTTCTTTAAAAATCGAGGAATTATGCTAATAATAATTCTCTCCCCAATTATTAACTGTTAAATCTTAATTGTTAATCGCCTATTTTTTCAGTGCTTACGAACCGTTTTCGTGTTCACTGAAGTCTTGGACCTGGGTGCGACGTTGTCGCGCGTGGGTTTTTTTGTTTATGAGGGTGCAGGCGAAATATTTTTATGGTATATTTTAAGCGGGAATGAGGGGGAGGGGAATGGAAAATGAAATTACAGCTGAAGATGATGCTGTTGATCGGACTAGCTGTGGTCATCGTTGTCGGGACGATGACGGGGGTGATCGCCTGGCGTGATCGCGTTGACGAGGAGAAAAATGCCAAGGCGTTAATGGAAGCCAAAGCGATGGAGTATGCCCGCACATTGGAGTCCTATGTTGAGAAGCCGATGTTTGAGACGCGAACCTTGATTGCCGCGATGTGGGCGATGAAAGATGCCAACGCCTCGCGTCGCCAGGTCGAGACGTTGCTGGAGGAGATTTTAGCGGCCAATCCAGAGTATATCGACGTCTGGTTGACTTTTGAACCCAACGCCTACGATGGTCGGGATGCGGAGCTGGGTTGGTTTACCCCGATGGCGATCTATGACGACGAGGGCAATATGACGCAAAGCTACGAAGAGGAGGCCGACCAAGAAACGGTTCTCAACGAAGAGGCGTGGTATACGTCCTCTCGGAATAGTGGCAAAGAATTCGTCCTTGATCCATACATCGACGACATTGGCGGGAAAGACGTCTTGATGGTGACGGTGACTGTTCCGATGATCGAAGATGGCCGCACGATCGGTGTAGCCGGAATCGATTTGCAGATGGGGGAACTGGATCGAATCGGCGATTCTTTTAAAATTTACGAGACCGGTTACGGGATGACAATCAGTAACGATGGCCAGATGGTGACCCACCCTGACGAAGCATTGGTTGGGCAATATATTGCGGAAATCGAAGGCTTTAGCGGCGCTGATGGAATTCTTCAGGCAATCGCCGATGGTGAAACTCTCTGGCAGGAGGATCGCTCAACTGTGACAAAAAGTGACACGCTGAGGCTTTTTGTGCCAATGACCTTTGGTGAAGCCGACAGCACCTGGCTTTTTGGTGTGACAGTGCCCAAGCAAGAAATTTTCGCTGCGGCCAATCAGGGGTTATTGATTAATATTGTCATTAGTGTGGTAGGGATGGTGCTAATCCTCGGGGCTTTGTATGTGATTACCCGGGGCATCATTGTGACGATTAAAATGGCGGTTGAGCGCTTGAATCGATTTGCACAAAAGGATTGGACTGGCGATGTTCCGGGCGCTCTGCTGAAGCAGCAGGATGAGTTAGGTGAGATGGCCCGGGCGTCTCAGGAAATGCAAGATGCTGTCAGTCAAGCCTTGGGGCAGGTTAGCCGCAGTACCGGTGAAGTTGGCGCTGTGATTGACGCTACGGGAGATTTGATGCTACAGACAGAGCAAAATATCCAGGATGTCTCGGCAACGACTCAGGAGCTTTCGGCCAGCATGGAAGAGACGGCGGCCTCAGCGGAGGAAATGAACGCCACGGCCCATGAGATTGAAAAAGCTGTCGAGTCGATTGCTCAGCGAGCCCAGGGCGGGGCGCAGCAGGCGCGGGAGATTGCTCAGCGGGCTGAGAGCCTTAGTCGTGAATTTGCCGCTGCGCAAAGCAAGAGTAATAATATGTTGAGTAGCAGCAAGAGTACCATGATGGGGGCGATTGAGCAAAGCAAAGCAGTGCAGCAAATCAATATTTTAGCCGAGGCGATTACCGATATCACGGAGCAAACTAATTTGCTGGCGCTTAACGCAGCCATTGAGGCTGCCCGGGCTGGGGAAGCGGGGCGTGGCTTTGCCGTTGTCGCAGACGAAATCCGCAAGCTGGCGGAGCAGTCTAACAAGACAATTGTCCGGATTCAGGAAGTGACGGGAGAAGTGGTCGCCTCGGTGGACAGCCTTGCGGGAGCAGCCCAAGGCATGTTGGGCTTTGTCGAAACCGAGGTCCAAAAGGACTACCAGTCGATGCTCAGCACAACGGATCAGTACGCCAAGGATGCTCAGTTTATCGACAATCTCGTCGCTGAGCTTTCGGCAGTCTCGCAACAGGTGCTTTCCAGTGTCAACCATATGCTCCAAGCAATCGAGGAAGTGACTCGAGCGACACAGGAGGGGGCTGAGGGCACTGGTGACATCGCCGCTAAGGTCAGCGAGGCCTCGGAAAAGGTGATTCGTGTCGCCGAAGAGGCTCGGCAGGCCAAAAACAGCGTGGCCGGTCTTCAGGCGAAGGTCGGGGAGTTTCGGCTTAAATAAATAAAGATAGTTAGATAAGAAAAGCCACTAGGGTGATCCCCTAGTGGCTTTTTAATGGGTATAGTTTGTTCAAGCCTGATTCAAGCAAAGGTTCAAACCGGTATCCCCGCGTTTTGGACTAACAATAGCCTAGCTGTGGTCAAAATATCTTTAAAAACAGAGGAATTATGTCAATAATTTCATCCCCAACCGTCCATTGTTAATTATTAAATTTTAACTGTATTAATGTTTTGGTCCGCAAGGCAGTTGCCCATGGCCGGCACCGACTTCGATAGCTAACTCGGCGGCGTCAAGAGCGGCATCCCTGGCGCTGTCCAGTTTTTCCCCGGCATCGCTGGCAAGGATACTGGCGACCTTTTTTGCTGCCCGGTCAAAGATCTCACTGCTACCCTCTTCTTCCCAGGCATCCCGACCTTTACGGTCGATAATCGAGGAAGGCAGGTAGGGCTCTTTTTTGAACCATTGCATCGTATGTTCGCTGGAAATGTACTCGCCACCTGGGCCGAGGTCGCACATCAGATCGACGGCCATCGCTTCTTCAGAAAAGTCGATGCCGCGATGCAGGCGCAAGGCTTGTCCGCAGATTTCATCATCGATAACCAGCTTTTCCAAGCTAAAGGTGTTGACGAAATCCAGGGCTCCCGGTCCGGAAATATTGTTGATGCCGCCAAGGACGGCGACGGTGGCGCTCATGCCTGTCTCCAGGCCCGCCTGGGCGTTAACAGTTTTGGCATCGGCCAGTCCCGCATAGGTGTGGGTGGGCATGCCGTAATATTTGGCCATCTGGGAGTAGCCGACGCTGACCATTTCCGCTTCCATCGCATTGAGGGAAGTGGTGGAAAAGCGCATGTCAAAATACATTGGGGCCCCGCCGTAGACCATCGGTGTGCCGGGGCTGACGGTCTGGGCCAGGGCGATGCCGCTGAGGGTCTCGGCGGTATGCATAATCAGTGAACCGGACAGGGTGGCCGGTGAAATCGCCCCGAACATTGGAACGGAAATCGTCTCGATGGGTAAGCCAAATCGGGCGCAATCGATGAGGTTCTGGCAGCTGTCATTGGTCCATTTAAGTGGGGAAGAGGAGCAAATATCAAAAATCGCCAGGGGTTTTTCGCGCAGGGCCGCGTCGCTACCTCGGACAGCTAGCAGCAAATCACGCATCCGCGGAATGCCGTCGGCAGTGAAAGCTCCGGAGATCAGAGGCTTTTTGCAGTTTTTCAGGAGTAGATAAAGGCGAAAGCTGTCACCGATCATCTCGGGGATGTCGTAGGGTGTGACCGCAGTGGCTTGCATGGCAATGTTGGGAAGAACACTGACGAGGCGAGAGATATCCACCATGTCTTGTGCCCGGGTGCTACGGACTGTAATGCCGTCAGATTCAAGGAGACGGATCGTCGCCGAGCCTGGATCAAAGTGGACGTGATCTCCACCGATATCAAAGCAGTATTCGCCTTCCCGGTCATAGATCGGAAAGCTGTTGGGTACTTTTTGGATCGCTTTTTCGATCATTTCTGATTTGAATTTAACGATGCCTTTGTCGAAGTCAACACTGGCGCCAGCTTGATCTAAAATCTCCAAAGCCTTAGCCGACTCGAAATAAATACCGGCTCTTTCCAATACTTCTAGGGCCTTTTGATGAACCGTCACGATTTGCTCGTCGCTCAAAAAGCGTAAACGGGGTTGAGAGTTAAAAGAAAATTTTTCCACCTGCGACACCTCCACGATTATTTCGGTCGATTAGTGCTATATTTCTCGATTGTATACGATGAATGTATACCATTTTAAAAAGGCTGTCAATACATTATTCGCTTGCCGAGGACGGAGCAAATCAGCTCCACCGCCAAGGTGCCGGTGGTGTTGGTGACATCCAAAATCGGGTTGACCTCGACAAACTCGCAGGAGCAAAGCTTCTCTCGCGTGGCAATGATCTCGCAGGCTAGCTGGGCTTCACGATAGGTGAGGCCACCATTGACGGGGGTGCCGACCCCGGGAGCGTCTTTAGGGTCGATGGCATCGATATCAAAGCTGAGGTGGAAGGCGACAGTACTGCGCTCGACGATTTCGATAGCTTGGTTCACGATTGCTTTCATGCCTTGCATATCGATGTCGGCGGTAGTAAAGACGGTGACCCCGGCTTCCTTTAGGGCTCTAGCTTCACCGGGATCGATGCTGCGGGCCCCGATGATGACGACGTTGCGGGGATTGATGTATTGAGTTTTTTCGTCTTTAAAGCACGTCATCGCCTTGGCGCCGTAACCCGTGCTGGCCCCCAAGGACATTCCGTGAAGATTACCGGAGGGGGTGGTGAGCTCGCTATTAAAGTCCCCGTGGGCATCGATCCAGATAACGCCAATGTTTTTCAGCTCTTGCTGTACGCCAAGGATCGTCCCGACAGCGATGCTGTGGTCGCCACCCAACACAAGGGGCATCGCCCCCTGGCGGACGCTGGCGCCGACTCTTTCTGCCAGTTGGCTATTGACTCGGGTAATCTCCTCAAGGTGTTTGAGCTTGCAATTTTCTTCCATGGGATTACCTTCCGCGACATCCACATGGATATTGCCGTAGTCAGTTACTGTATGCCCTAACTCGCAGATGGCTTTGCCCAGGCCGGCATAACGGATGGCGCTTGGCCCCATGTCGACGCCACGGCGCCCTGCGCCAAGATCTAGTGGTACTCCGATGATATGTACTTCCATCTAGAAACACCCTCTTTCTTCAATGCACAATTCACAATGCACAATTCACAATTTGGATTTGGGATTTGGGATTTGGGATTTGGGATTTGGCAACGCAATTTGGATTTGGGATTTTTATCTCAATCTTCTTGCAGGATTTGCGCCACTTTTCAGATAAATTGCATCATCAGTTCTTGGATTTTTTCGTCGAAGCTATCGCCGCGGATGTTGTATCGGTCCCGCATCGCTTCAGCTTGGAGGCGCAGCCCGGGCCTATTCAGGTCGGCGAGGAGGCGCATAATCATGCTGCGGCGGCCGATGATAAAGAGCTGTTGCTCGCTAGCTGGCAGGTCTAAAAAGCGGTCCAAGGTCTCGAGCATCCGCTCTCGATCTTGAGGCAGACGTCCGTGGATTTCTTCGAGGAGATTTAAAACATGGTCGCTATAGATAGTCGAAGTTATTGTATCGGACAGGCCGTGGATTGTCCGCGCCAGTTCCCCGGCCTTGCCAACATCTCCTAAAGGGAGGAATTCGCCGCGTGCCGCCATCTTGCCGAGGATGTTGTCCGGGCGGGGGATTGTAAAGGTGCGGACGCGAATAAAGTCGGGGTTGATCGCGTTAATGGTGAACGCGGTTTCATCGGCGTTGAGGTCGGACAGCGCGCTTCCGCCAAGCCCTGGCATAATGTAAACTGATAGCTCGATGCAGGCTTTTTTGACTTTGTGACCGGCCTCGATGATTTGGGCCTGGGTGGCGCCTTTGTGGACCAGCTCCAAGACAGCGTCGCTGCCGCTTTCCATGCCGATATGGATGCGGTTGAGACCTGCTTCGGATAGGGCGTCCATCTCAGTCTGCGATAGGGCGGCAATGGTGTCGGCCCTGGCGTAGGTGGTGATGCGGTCGAGGCCCGGAAAACGCTGTCGTAAGCGCTGCAGAATGCTGAGAATAGGGGCACTGCCGATATGCAGTGAGTCGGCATCCTGTAAAAAGACGGAGCGTCCTTTGCCACGGAGCAGGAAATTGGTGGCAGCGGCGAAAGCTTCGTATTCACCAGTCTGGGTAGCTTTGTCGGCTAAGATAGCCAAATTTTCTTGGGTGATTTCGGGTAGATCACGTAGCGCGTCGGCCCAGTCCGCGACCAGGTCGATTTCCTTGAGGACTTCACCGATTTCCCGTTCGGAATAGCGGGCCCCCTTGTAGACAGGGCAAAAAAAACATTTGTTGTAGGGGCAATTGCGGGTTACACGAATTAGGAGGCTGGAAGCCTCACTGGGCGGCCTGATCGGGCCTTGTTCGAAAGATGTTGGCATTGTTTACCTCCTGTACATATCGATCGCTTTTGGGCGACAATCAAGTGAGAAAAATTCCCTCTGACAAGATTATACTATACGGGCAGGGCGCGGGTGAAAGTTATATTACTCAACTTTCCCACCCAATACTACAGCAAGGCGCAAACATATCTAGGGCAATCTCTTTATGCAATATCATTACAGCGGTGCTTTGGGGCAAGGCTTCACGTTCACGGGGGATTCGTCTTTGCCTGGCAGTTCAAGACCACTGAAAAAGTCGGCGATTAACAATTAAGATTTAACAGCTAACAATTTTGGTAAGAATTATTGGCATAATTCCTCGATTTTTTAAAGAAATTGGGGCAAAAAGTTCGTTTTTGCGTCCAAAATTGTTTTTCCGAAGCCCGACAGTTTAAAATATTAGCATTATATGCAAATATCAATACTGTATGGGCTCTGGATTAGTTCAACTAAGATTCAGCAACTACGTAGCTGAATTAAGTTTCTCTCTACGTGAATTGTGAATTGTTAACGAAAAAAGCCATAGGCTTTTTTCAGTGGTCTCCCATTGCCCGGTGCCGCTATTTTACAAAA
>CAZWXO010000124.1:3769-7221 GCA_964637885.1 uncultured bacterium | reverse complement strand
TATCATGGTCGCCCTTAATAGTTCGACGCCGATTTTTGCGTCATCAGGACCGTCCCCTAGGTTCCAGCCCCCAATCCGGGTACGACCTCGTCAAGACCTTTGACGATTCGTTGCAGTTTTTCTGGCAAGCCACTAGCTCCCAGGTTTACCGGGGAATCTAGGGGACGGTCCTTGCGGTTCATTTGCTCCAATGCTACAATTGCACATGCAGCGTGCAAGGCTTAAGAATTCGTCGCACTTGGCCTGCCACCGCTTTAAAGCACCAAGGAGGAAAATGACATGCCTCGTACAGCGCGACAAAAGACTGAAAGTGGCCATTACCACATCATGACTCGCGGCAACGAGCGCCGCAATATCTTTGTCGACGACGCTGACCGTCGGCACTATCTTGCTCTCTTGGCCCGTCAAGTCAGGAAAGGCACCGTAGGGGTTTTGGCCTACTGCTTGATGGATAACCACATCCACCTGTTAATTAAAGATAACGAGGATGGCTTAGTCCCGGCGATGCGCAGCATCGGGACAGCCTATGCCGTTTATTTCAACGAAAAGTACAGCCGCAGCGGTCATCTTTTTCAGAACCGATATAATAGCGAATCCATCGACAACGAAACTTATCTCTTCACCGCCCTCCGCTACATCCACCAAAATCCGGTCAAGGCAGGCATGTGCCTAAGTGTCGCGACTTACCCCTGGTCCAGCGACCGCTTTTATCGCAATCCAGCCCTAAACACCTTTGTAAACACTGATATTCTCTTGTCCATCGCCGGCACCAAAGAAAAGGCTATTTCCGAATATTGCAAATTAATGGAAATCGAAGCGCCCCAGGCCTTAGCCGACATTCAAGCGGAGCGGCTTACCCAAAAGGAGATAGCGCAGCTCGTCCGGCTCGAGCTCGCCAAGGCGGGCATCGATGGCCTGGAGGGCCCATGGATCAAAGAAGGCAAAGAAAAATTGGCCCGGGTGCTCCGGTTTTTACATCGCGAGTATGGAATTTCCGGCCAAAAGCTTGCCCTAGAGCTGGGAACAAGCAAAGCAACCGTGCAAAGGTTGCTGGTCCGGGATAATTGAAGCGAGGCACAACATAATCCATCGTGCGTCGGGTTGAGCGGAAGTTAGCAGGAGTGGCCCTAAGGTAGGCCTAAATTGTGCCCGGCAAATGGGAGCCAGCACGTGGGATGGCAATCCCGAGGAGCTTAGACACCTAGAGTGTCCGAGCCCACTGAAAAAGTCGATGATGAACAATTAAGATTTAACAGTTAACAATCTTAGTAAGAACTATTGGCATAATTCCTCGTTTTTTAAAGAAATCGGAGCAAAAAGTTCGTTTTTGCGTCCAAAATTGTGAATTGTTGACGAAAAAGCCGAATGGCTTTTTTCAGCGACCTCAGAGTGTCCATATTGAATCGGGGGACAAATTGCCCGCAAACCTTTTGTGAATCATTAGGACCGTCCCCTAGGTTCTAGGTTCACTTGCCCCTTGGCCAGCTGATAAAACAGTCCTTTTTGCGCCATCAGTTCCTGATAGGTGCCGTCTTCAGCGATTTTGCCTGCGTGCAAAAAAAGAATCCGGTCGCAGTGCAGGATAGTGGAGAGGCGGTGGGCGATGACAATGCGGGTAACTTTAAGCCGAGCCAAGCTTTCTTCGACGATTCGCTGGGAATGATTATCCAGGGCGCTGGTAGCCTCGTCAAAAATCACCAAGCGTGGCTTCATTGCCAGCGCCCGGGCAATGAGGAGGCGTTGGCGCTGTCCCCCGGAAATGGTGCGGGAACTTTCGCTGATATAGGTGTACATTCCCATGGGCATGCTCCGGATGTCATCGGCAATGGCGGCGGATTCTGCCGCTTCCCAGGCATCCTCGACGCTCATCGGGCGAGCTCCAGCTATATTAGCCAAGATTGTATCCGGCAGAAGCTGACCGTTTTGCAGCACTACCCCCAGCTGCCGGCGCAGGGCAACTCGATTGAGCGTCGCAAGATCCTGGCCATCGTACAGGACTTGTCCTGCCTGAGGCTCATCAAACCCCAACAGCATCCGCAGCAATGTCGTCTTGCCACTGCCGGAAGGCCCGGTGACAGCGATAAACTCTCCGGGATGAGCGGTGAAGCTTAGTTCACGAAGGACAGGGCTTTGCTCTGGGGTATAGGCAAAGGTCACCCGGGACAAGGCGACTTCTCCTTGTAGCTGATGCTGCCCCATCCCCTGGGCTTCAGCCTCCGGGATCGCTGTCAGGATCGGCCGCATCCGCTTCAGCAATGGCGCAGCATCCAAGGTGGTAATTACGGCCTGGAGCAGGGCAAAAAAGGCGCCGCTGAAAGTGCCCATGGCCGTGTAAAAGGCGATGAAGCTACCCGAATGGGGGTTGCGGACACCAGGATCATCAAACACTAAATTCCCCAACCAAAAAATTGCCATGGACAAAAGCACGGGCCAAGCTAGATTAATCAAAGACAGCAGATTTTGCCATTGCCGCAACCGGAAGGTCGTCTCTTGCCAGTTCTCGTAATCCTGCCGCCAGCGGGCCTGCACCCTTGATAAGGCTCCGGCAGTGCGAAGCTTGGTGACGGCTTGCAACAGGCCATAGCCGGTGGCTGTCAGGGCTCCGTCCTGATTAAGCTGCACCTCCCGGGCCTGCAAGGTGCGCCAGCTAATTAAGGCAATCAAAGTAGCGGCGGCAAAAATGCACCCGACCGCCACTAGGGCCATGGTGGGGGCGATAGCTACCATGACGATAAAGTTTCCCAAAGCAAAGAAAAATCCCAGCAAGGCGTTAATTACTGTGGAAGAGAGCATGCTTTGTACGAGGGTCACCGCCGAGGCACGGGAGGCAAGGTCTGCAGTGGTGTAGCGACGAAAAAAATTAGCAGGCAGGCGCAACAGACGATCCCAGACAGCCGCCTCTAGGGCTACTCCCAGCTTAACCTCCAGCCGAATCACGGCAATCCCCCGAATCAGCTGAAACCCGGCGTTGGCCAATGTAAAGATCAGCAGCACCTTAACCACCACAGCAAAAAGCAACCGATCATCCCGAGGAATCACATCGGTAAAGAGGATCGAGGTACCCACCGGAAGGGCCATCGTCACAACTCCGGCCAGAGCACTCCATAGTAGCAAAGCAAAAAGCCCCCGAATTCCAGCAAAGCGGATAACAAGGGCCAGGGCGCTGCCCCAAGCTCCTGAAAGGTCCGGTAGGGCTGGATAGACAGCGTAGCCTTCCTGCACCGTTGCCAGCGAGAAATGTTGCCCCCGAGGATCATCGGCTATGCGGTAGCCGCTAGGGTGAGGCTCAGCTAAAAAAAACGCTCCTTGGAGAGTTTGGGCAATGATCCAGCCTCCATCACTTTTTTCCCAACCAGAGATAAGGCGTAGTTGCCGCAAACGAAAGCCCTCCTGCCGGGCCAATTGCCGCAATGCTTCGATGCGCTCCTTCCCCTGGGGATACTGGTCTGCTT
>CAZWXO010000124.1:0-3759 GCA_964637885.1 uncultured bacterium | reverse complement strand
TCCCGGAGGATATTCAGCAGACTATCCCGCCAAGTCGAGGAAACATGCCCTTTTTTCATCCTCTATCCTCCTCCTGCAGTTTGCGGTAGACACTACCTGGGCACTGAGCCAATTCCCGAGGAATCCCCTGTTCAACGATTTTCCCTTCGGCCATGATCATTACCTGATCACACGCCTGCACGGTGCTAAGACGATGGGCGATAACCAGGGTGGCGCAGCCTAGACGGCTAAGGTTTTCTACCACTTGGGCTTCGCAGGCGGCATCTAGGGCACTGGTGGCTTCATCCAAAATCAGCAATTGCGGTCGCCTTAGCACTGCCCGGGCTATTTCCAGACGCTGGCGCTGCCCCCCGGAAAGGTTACGCCCGTCTTCTGCCAGAGGATAATCATACCCCCCGGGAAGAGTGAGAATAAAGTCGTGGATACAAGCCATAGTAGCAGCATCTTCCACCATCCCTTGAGAAAGAGAAGCGTCCCATAAGGTCAGATTGTCCCGAATTGATCCGGCAAAAAGGCGAATCTCCTGCTCCACTACGGCCAAATAGCCAGACAAAAAATGGCGAGGAATCTTTGTCAAAGGTCGTTTTGCCAGATAGATAGTGCCTTGCCAGGGCTGATACAACCCGCTGATTAGTTTAGCCACGGTACTTTTGCCACTGCCCGAGGCTCCCACCAGGGCTAGGCTCTTTCCTCGGGGCAAGGCTAAGGAAAAGCCCTCTAGCAAAGGTTCCTGCTGGGGGTTGTAGCCAAAGATTATTTGATCCAAGACCAGGGCATCCCCCCGTCCCCAAAAGACTGCTGATCGAAGCACGTGTTTCCGGGGATGGTGCACTGTAACTTTCTGCGATGACAGGGCGATTCTTGAAGAGCCGCTCGCCACTTCAGGCGAACTCTCCCGGCGGCGTCCCCCTTCCTCTGGCAATACATCCGCTAGCATCTGCAAACTTCCCCGGGCATTTTGCAGGGTTCCCACTAGATTAACCAAGGAACCAAGGGGGATGAGAAAGCCTGTCAACAACGCCTGAAAGGCCACGAAGCTGCCGACGCTGATTGCTCCTGTCATCACCTGACTAGTCCCGACGCTGAGGATTAACACACCTCCTAGGGCTAGGAAAAAGGCTGGTAACACGCCAAAGAGCTGCTGAGACAGCTGGAGCCGCTGGGAAGCATCGTAAAGCCTGGCCTGAAATCCAGACCAACGCTGAAAGAAGTCGTCCTCGTTACCCCCAGCCTTCAAGGATTCCATGGCCGTTAGGCCAGAAACTGCGACGCCGCTTAATTGGGTGGTGCACTGAATCAGCAGACGGCTGCGCTGGGCGTACCAACGGGAATAGACCAAAACAAAGAGCAGTTGCGCTAGAGCAAAGCCTAAACCAATCCAGGTCAGAATGGGATTGTAATAAAAAAGCAGGGCCAGATAAAAGCAGGCGGTAAATAAATCCAGCAAGGCAGGCGCCAGCTGTCCGGTAACTACCGCTGCCACCTGTTCGTTAAGGCGAATCCGACTAACCAGCTCACCGCAGCTGCGGCCTTCAAAAAAACCGGCCGGAAGCCGCAGCAGACGATGGATAAAATCCATGGACATTCGGGTCGACATCCCCCGCTGCCAGCGGCTCAAACACCCTAAGCGTAGCGCCTGGACAACCAGCAACAGTAAAAGCAGCAGAGCAATCAATCCCAGCAAGGGGATTATCCAATCCGAGTGGTTACCGATGATAATGTCGTCCAGATAAACCCTGGTGGCCGCCGGCAAGGCCAGCCCAGGCAAAACAGCCAATAAACCAGCGCACAATAAATAGACAAAGGGGCCCTTAAACCGGGCCAGTTGGTCTGTTAAAGGAGTCCACCACAAAGGAGGCTGCCCGCCGGAGGAAAATTCCTTCCCAGGCGAAAAACACAGCACCACCCCAGTAAAGTTTTCATCCAGCTCCTTTAGACTCACCTGTCGCCGCCCTTGGGCCGGATCATTTAAAAAAACCTTGTTGCCCCGAAAGCCTTCTAAAACGACGAAATGGTTAAAATCCCAATGGAGAATCGCCGGCAGCTTGATGCGGTGCAGGGCCTCGGGCTCCTTGCGGTAGCCATGGGCATCCAGTCCGTAACGCCGGGCTGCCCGGAGAAGATTGCTGGCTTTGCTGCCATCCCGGGAAATTCCCGCATCCAGTCGCAGTTGCTCCACGGGAACATAGCGCCGATGATAGGCCAGAATCATCCCCAGACAGGCAGCCCCGCACTCGGTGGCTTCCAGTTGGAGCAGGCTGGTGGTTTTACAGAGCTGCTTTTCTTTTGTCCTCCCGCTACTCATCCTCAAAACCCCGGCACCGTCCCCGGCAAGACCAGCTCCACCGGATGAGCCTTGCCGGTGATAATCATCGCCGTACACGGGGTACCTGGGGAAAAGGCCGCCCTGGTTTCCGGCTGCATCGCCTGTAGCTTGACCCGAACTTCAAAGGGAGCCGTCCCCACCTGGGCAATAAGTCGAGCGGCAGCATCTTGGCTGTAGCGGGCGGCTTCCATCTTATCCTGATCCACCGGATAGGGAGATACTGTCTCGACGACGGCCAAAATATAGTCGTACTCTCCCTGGGTATAGGCATCGGGAAAAAGATGCACCGCCATCCCGGGGCGCACCTTTTTTCCCTCTTCTAAAGAGACATAGAGAACAGCCTCCTCGATTTGTTCTTGCCCTAGTAATAACCCCTCACTGTCTACCTTGCGGTAGAGTTCCCCTACCACCCCCCAGTAGACCAGGGCCAGCACCAAGACAAGCACCCCCGCCAGCCCTAACCAGGTCCGGGGGGGTGTGATGCGTAGCTGCATATCCGTTTGCTCCGGGGATGCTAGGCGCCGTAGGGCCTGCTCCCGAAATAATTTCTGCTCCAATGATTTTTCTCCTGCTAGCGTTTTAGTTTAAACTGGTCCGCCATCGCTGCCACAGTTGCCCGGGTCCCCCGGCATCCCCCAGGAATTTCCGGCCCCCCAGGAATTTCGTACTTCACGGCCATCTCCCGGAGATTCCAAAATTCCATCCCCTGGGGAATGAAGAGATCCATCGTTTCCGCACTGCTCCATCAAACCTCCGGCAACAGCATCCAAGGCAGTGTCGTCCAGCTCATCCCGGGCCGCTTCCAGCTCCTCAAGGGTAAAGCTAAAGCCCTGCCCCTGGGCAATTTCCATCCGGGCCACGTCATCCGTTGCCTGGGCAATCCCCTGGGCTAGCTGCTGATCTTGACCCAGTTTGGCAAAAAATTCCATCGCGCTTTCCATACTCATTTTTAGTTCCTCCCTATCTTCACTTTAAAATATAGGAGCGGATTGCTCCACTAATCCCCTACCAATCATCGGATAATTTATATGCTTACGCCGATATCAGCCAAAATTTCCGCCACCCGGCCCTGGTCAAGGGGGTTGGCCTGCTGGGCATCCTTGAGGCGCCGGCGCAGCTGACTGCAAGCCTGACTCACCGACGGGTCAGGCGCTTGGGCCGCTTGGCGCAGTCGCTCCAAAGGGCAGACTTCCACCCATTCGAGGCGAATCCTTTCGCTTAATTCCACCCCGAAAAAGAGCTGCAAATGCGGCCAAGGGTCATAGCCCCGATGCACCAGCCACACCCATTTATCCAAACAGGCAAAATAATCCTTGGTCACCGGATCTGCCTGAGCGGCAAGACGCTGGGTAAAACTGGCCATCCCGGCAAGGCGCCCCAATTTCTTTAAAAGGGCTGCCCCTACCTCCAAATCACTGATGCCCAACAGGATG
>CAZWXO010000123.1:1689-7272 GCA_964637885.1 uncultured bacterium | reverse complement strand
TCAACTAAGATTCAGCAACTACGTAGCTGAATTAAGTTTCTCTCTATGTGAATTAATCACGAAAAAAGCCATCAGGCTTTTTTCAGTGGTTTCGAATTGTCCCCATCTCTCGTTAGGGTGGGGGCTGTTGTGGGGGAGGTGCGAGGGATGACCAGAAAAAAAGGGGATAAGCGAGGTCTGGCGGGACGGTCCTTTGGGAAGATGGCCTGGCGGGGGCTACCGGGATGCTTGCTCGGTGCGTCGCTATTTTTCTTGGCGGCTTGCGGCAATCAGGCTGCTCCCGACGCCGATCATCCACCGGACAGCGCCACCGAAAGCGAGGACTTCGCCCGCGAACTATATATTTATTGCGAAATCGGCGAACGCTTGCAGATGATCGACGAGGATGGAGAGTTATCGGGCCTGACGGTGGATGTGGTCCGGGAGATTCAAAAGCGGGTGGGCAACAATGACCCGATTGAAGTCGTCCCCTGGGCCAGAGGCTACGATGACGCCTTAAATAATCCTAACACAATTCTCTTTTCCATGAGTCGCACCAAGGAACGGAATCATCTCTTTGACTGGGTCGGCCCCGTCTCGGAGATAACTTTTGGCTTTTGGGCGCTAGCTGACTCGACTCTAACCATCAACAGCCTGGACGACGCTAAAAAGGTCGGCGCTATCGGCGTCTATCAAAACGATGTCCGCGACCTTTACTTGACGGAGGCGGGCTTTACGAATCTGGAGCGGACGACGGATCAGGTGCAAAGCTATAAGAAGTTGCTCAGTGGCCGCATCGATCTTTACGCTGAATCCGCGGCTGGCATCGAAGGGGACGCCCCTCGGGCAGGGGCCACTCCCGATCAGGTTAAAATGCTGTATCCGTTTCTGACGACTCAGCTTTTCATCGCTATTTCGAAAGGAACGCCACCGGATATTACACGGGATTGGCGGGAAGCGTTTGCCCAGATGCAAGCCGACGGAACTTTTAAAAAGCTATATAAGAAGTACTATCCGGAGCGGGAGTTGCCGGGCCCTGAAATCGTCGATTTTGAGTAAAGTGTCCTCCGGAGGCAAAGGTACGGAGAAAAGAAAGTGGTGATCAACCTGCGCACGCTTTTAATCTATAATCCTTGGGCCGGAGGGGGTAAGGGCTTTACCAACAAGCTGGATTATCTGATCCACCGCTTTCAGGAAGCCGGCCAGCCGATAACCCCTTTTCGGCTTAATCATTTAGACAGCCTGCCCCGCTTATTTCAAGAATTGCCCGCTGGTGACTTTGCCAAAGTGTTGATTGCCGGGGGCGATGGAACGGTCCATCATTGTATCAACACTATGCTCAAGCACCACTGGAATCCGCATGTTGGAATCTACCCGGCAGGCACAGCCAACGACTTCTTTCAAAATCTGGGACTCCCAAAGTCCATCGAAAAACTGACGGACATTCTTATTGCTGGGCAAACCCGTTGCTGCGACATCGGCCAGGCGAATCAGCAGTATTTTATCAACGTGGCCAGCCTGGGATTTTTTATTGATATCAGTCAGCGCACCGACCCCAAGTTAAAAAGCAACCTCGGGGTGTTCGCCTATTATATGAGAGGGATAGAGGAGCTTTCCAACCTGCACCCCGCTCCCATAAAAATAACCTCACCAGCCTATAGCCATGAGGTAGAAGTCTATTTTCTCTTGGCAATGAATGGTCAGTCGGCGGGCGGTTTTAAGCGCATGGCTCCCAGGGCCGCCATCACCGATGGATTGCTGGGGGATACACGGGGACGTTCCTTCCGTATACTAATTTAAAATTTGTGCTGCAAGAGTATGCCCGCATGAGAGGTGACATCCTCTACATATATTCAAATATTTACAATCAAAGATACGCAAAGAACGTCCCTTCGTATTCTCTAGCCGATTTGTTAAATGGGGACAAGGAGGGGTAGAGAACGCAGGGAAGTGAGAGAAGAGAGAACAAGGTAAAAATCACCCATCGGGTGATAGGAAAGGCGACGCGAGAGGCGCATAATCAGCGCTGTGGGTTTTTTTCACTTTATCGAAAATGATCCATGGGGTCGGGATACACCCTTGATGACAACTATCCCGGCAAAGAATAACACATTAAAGGAGAAGAAAATGCGCAATCGTAAACTAATCGGATTAATGCTCTTGCTGGGCATGGTCATGACCAGCTTTGCTGGCTGCGGAGGTTCAGCCAAGGCAGCCCAGTCGCCCAATGCTGCTGAAGGTGAGGTCAATACGACCCTGGATAGCAAGTATGTCAGCAAAGATTACATGATCGCGATGAAAGTCAATGCTGACTGTATCGTTGAAGAAGACAAAGAAGCCATTACGATTAAAACTCCCTCAATGAAATCCTTGCTCGTCCTAAAGATTTACCCCGGAGTTCAGAATCTGCAGGCATCGGCCAATAATCTCGCTGCCAGCATCGCAACTAATTACACTGATGGCCAGGCTGGTCAAATGACCGATGGATTTATGTTCGGGCAGCGGGCCAAATTGGTTCCATTTACCTGCACAAGCGACGGAGAGACTTTCGTAGGGCTCTCTGTGGCGACGATCGCCAATCAGTCTCTCTACACTCTTACCGTTATTTTCGATGGCGAGGTCTCTGAGAGCGACTTAACTCTGATGCAAAACGTTATCAGCGGAATGGTGGTTTTGCAACCCGATGTTGTCGATCCGGCAACCAAAAAAGCCGCCTACAAGGACCCCTATCCGGAACTAGATGTCTATTATGGGGAATACTTTGATTGGTACGATATCGCTGCCTGGGAATATTTGCCTTACGAATACTATGCTTGGTGGGATGGCGATTACAGTGCTTGGGATGACGCGTTCTATTTTGAGCCAGATTACAATTACTACGACGATGGCAGTTTTTACTGGTCCTGGGGCTGGGACGAAGAGGCGGATTGGATATTCTACGACGCCTATGCGGATTACTACGACATGGCATACTACGAAGCATTGAATTCTTACTATGATGACTGGGACGACGAATACGATCCTTGGAGCGATGTAACCGCAGAGTGGGAAGACCCATCATACTACGCGGAAGATGACGAGTATTATGAGGAAGATAACAGCGATTATTACGAAGAAGACGACAGTGATTATTACGAGGAAGACTATTCTGAAGATTATTCCGAGGAGTATTAAGAAGAATTTCAGTCCGTAAGTGCTTGCTGTCAAGCTTGACGACAAATGTGGAAACAGGAAGGGGGGGGGGTGGCCTATGCCATCCCCCCCTTTATAATTCATGTATCGCTCGATTAAGCACGAAGATAGAGAGAAAGTTGATTCGGCTGCAAAGGTAGCCGAATCGTAGCAGAACTAATCCAGGTGTACGTACGAGGGGACGTTCCTTCCGTATACTAATTTAAAATTTGTGCTGCAAGAGTATGCCTGCATGAGCATGAGAGGTGACATCCTCTACATATATTCAAATATTTACAATCAAAGATACGCAAGGAACGTCCCCTCGTATTCCTACCACCTAGGGCCGTGTTGCCAAATAAACCCCGGCAATTATCACGCACGCCCCCACGAACTGAAAGAGGGAAAAAGCTTCCCCCAGGATGAGGATGGACTGAATAATTGTAAAGATCGGCACCAGATTGATAAACATGGCGGCCTTGGCGGCACCGATCCGCCGGACGGCGTTCATGTGAATCAAATACCCTAAAACAGAGGCAAAAACACTCATGTACAAAACCGATAGCCAGCCGACCGTCGAGACTTCCCCGAGGTACGAGCCGGGCTGCTCCCACCAGACAAAGGGAAGCGACGCGACGACGCACACGGTAAAGGTGTAGGCGGTGACCATCAGCGGGGAAAGCTGGTATTTCTTCATAAAGCTTCGCCCCAGGAGGGAATAAACCGCCCAGCACAAAACAGCAATCAGCATCAGGATATCCCCGGGGTTAAACTGGAAATGGGTCAGCATTTCCCACTGCCCCTTGGTCACTACGAGGAATACCCCGGCAAAGGACATGGCAATCCCCACCACCCGCAGGCGCGTCAAGCGTTCATGAAAAAAGACCGCGGCAAGGAGGGCGGTCATCATCGGGTTAGTCGCCCCAATGAGGGAGGAATTGATGGCCGTGGTGTATTTCAGGCAATTAAAAAACAGGGCATGGTATCCGAAGGTTCCGATGATCCCTAGTATAATCAGCGGCCACCACTGCCTGCGGGAGGGCCACAGTTTACCAGGCTCGATGCGGTGGAAAATAAGAAAAATGAAGGGTAAGGCAAAGAAAAACCGGAAAAAGGATAGGGAAAAGGGAGGAAGCTCAGCTATGGCAATTTTCCCGGTGATGAAAGCGCCGGACCAGAATAGAGCTGTCAGAACCATTAACAAACGAATGCCATTGTCGGAAAACCGATGATCTTCTGTGTGCAACTTATATCGCCTCAACTAATTCTACGTTTTATTTCTGCACAACATTATAGCACTCCGCGGGCCACGTCGGTATGGGATGAATTTTCTTATCTTTCCCGAAAGGCAACAGGCTTATGACCATCCGATGGCAATCGCACAGTAATGCGAGGAGATGCTCAAATCCCCTGTCTAATAAGGAAATTCCAGGACAAACCTAGCTCCTTGCTCTCGGTGCAAAGTAATTTTGCCGCCCAGCTGCTTTGCCAGCATCGTCACCAGCTGCATCCCAAAGCCTGTTGACTTGGAAAAATCTACATCCTCCGGCAATCCGACCCCGTTATCGGCCACTGTCAGGGTAACCAATCCGTCCTGCAATGTGGCGGTAACATTAAGTAATCCGCCGGTGCCAGCGGGGAAGGCGTGCTTCATGGCATTGGTCAAGAGTTCGTTGAGGAGGATGCCTAGAGGCGAGAGACGCTTCGCATCCAGCTTAAAGTCCCCTACCTGGGTTTCGATGCTGACCAATTTCCCGCTGGGAAAGTTGCCGACAATCTCGTGGACGAGGGGGACTAAATAATCCTGCAGGGAGAGGGCATTGAAATCCCCCGTGTTGTAGAGCCGGTCGTAGAGGATCAGCATGCTCTGCACCCGCCGGGCGGCATCCAGCAAAATTGCCTCCAGGGCAGGATCGCTCTGCTCATCGGCCTGGATCGTCAAAAGGCCCAAGATGGTATTCATGTTGTTTTTGATCCGATGGTGCACCTCTTTTAGAATCAGCTCTTTTTCTTTTAGGAGGGTCTGCACTTTGCTCTCGGCAATTTTACGCTGGGTAATATCCTGGCCCTGGGCAATCGTGGCTACGGGCAGGTTGTCCTCCGGTGAAAAAATAGTCGCCGAATTCCACAGCACCGTATGTGTCGAGCCATCAGTATGCTGAATATTGATCTCGACAACCTCCCAGCGCTCGCCTGTGGAGGCTTGGCGAATCATTTCCATGGACGAGGCGACCTGCTCAGCGGGGAATAAAATCTCCAAAGATTGCCCCAGCACGTCCGCCGCCCGCAGTCCGGTCAGGTATTCGAAGGCTCGATTAAAGCGGGTTATCCGAAAATCCAAATCCCAGACAATAATCGGGGCATTGGCATAGTTGATCAAGCTTTCAAGATAGGCATTCGCCTCACGTAGCAAGCCTTCGACCTGTTTTTGCT
>CAZWXO010000123.1:1220-1679 GCA_964637885.1 uncultured bacterium | reverse complement strand
CACACCTCTGGCCTCGTAGGGCTTTTCATATCCGGAGGCGATATTATTTCGGACAGTTTGTTGCGATTCCGGAGCAATCAGCATCAATCCATCCATCCCGATTAGTTCCTCCTGGGAATAGCCGGTAATCTCCGACAAGCCATGGTTGCAGTCGAGAATCAGCCCCTTGTCATGAATGGCAATTCCGCCGAAAGAGGCATTATGCAGGGCCTTAAACCGGAGTTCATTTTCCTCGGCGGTGCGTTTGGCCTGAAGCAAGGCTGTATCCGTTTGTTTGCGCTGGGTGATATCGTTGTAAAGAATAGCCACACCGTAGCCGTCCTCAGGGATCGGCGCCGCCGTCACGTTAATCCACGTCACCGATCCATCGTCCTTGACGATCCCCATCTCGACATTGTCGACAGTCCGTTTTTCTTTGAGGGCGATGGTGCTGGCATATTCCTCTGCTGGCATGGGGGT
>CAZWXO010000123.1:0-1210 GCA_964637885.1 uncultured bacterium | reverse complement strand
ATGATACGCCACTCGTGGCCGTCGATCCGGCGCTTGGCGTGCACATCCCGAGGGATGCCCAACAGCTCTTCCGACTTGAGGTTGCTTTCAAGGATATTGCCGGCTTCGTCCGAGACCGTAAAAGCAAGCGGCAAGAGGTCAAACAGCATTTGATAGCGGGACCCGCTCTGCCTGATTTCCGTTTCAGCGGTTTTAAGAGCGGTGATGTCAGTCGCAATCACGGCAAATTGCCCCGGTTGGGGGGAATAGGCCGACACGCTGAAATATTTTTCAAGTTCCGTAGAGTAGTTTTCGTATTGATGGGGCTCTCCCGTCAGAGCTACCTTGCCGTATAAGTCGATCCAATACGGTTCTGTTTTAGGGAATAATTCCAACACTCCTTTGCCGACAACATTTGCGCTTTTCATTCCGCTCATTTTTTCAAAGCTGGCGTTTATTTGTAAAAAGCGATAGTCAACCGGCTGTCCCTGGGCATCGCAGATAATTTCGTGAACAGCCAGGCCCTGCGGCATCTGTTCCAGTAGCTGACTGAGCCGGCTTTCGCTTTTTGCAAGCAGTTCTTCTTTATCCTGTAGTTTTTGGATAGTTTTTTGCAATGTTTCGGTTGTTGAACCGAGCTGCTCGTTCATCGCTGCTAGCTGCTGCATCGCCGCTTTTAATTCCTCATTAGTTTCCTGAATCGCTTCCTTTTGCTCCTGAATATTCTGATGGGCAGCAAAGAGGCGAAAGGCCATCTTGAGTGAGGCATTGAGAACAGTGAAGCTGGAGCTTTTGACGACATACCCATAGGAGGATATTTGTTCAGTTTTTTCCACAACTTCCGGCTCGACATGAGAGGAAAGAAAGAGAATCGGCACTTGGCGTTGGCGTAGAATCTCCTGGGCCGCCGTTGTTCCGTCAATGCCCTCCCCTAAATCCAGGTCCATCAAAACCAGGTCCACCGCCTGTGCCGAATCAGTGGCAATGGCAACGGCCATTTCACCAGTAGGGACGTGAATTACCCGATAGCCCTCGCTCTCCAAATGACGGGTCTCGATCAAGGCCGTCGTTAGTTCATCTTCCACCAACAAGATCACTTTTTGTTGCATCTTCGTCACACTATCCCTTTCGCACCATCACAATTGTCTTTCCAAGGATACACAAGGAACGTCCCCTAGTATCCCGTGCAAATTCTTTAAAAAATCGAGGAATTATGCCAATAATTCTTACC
>CAZWXO010000122.1:0-7311 GCA_964637885.1 uncultured bacterium | reverse complement strand
CATGGTTTCAAATTTGTCTTTACAGTCAAGGGGATTATTATCGCCCAGTTTTTTGTCAATATCCCGTATATGATTCGAGTACTCAAATCGACGATAGCAGATATTAACCCCCGCCTGGAGTTTGTCGCACGGACAATGGGTTGTTCGCAGCTACAGGTTTTTCTGCGGGTGACTTTGCCTTTGGCCAAAAACGGTCTGGTCGCCGGGATTGTTATAACCTGGGCCCGGGCTTTAGGGGAGTTTGGGGGAGCCTTGATGTTGGCTGGTGCAACCAGGATGAAGACGGAAACTTTGCCAATCTCTCTCTTTCTCAATATGTCGACGGGAGATTTGCCGGAAGCGATGGCCGCTGCCACTATTTTAATCGTGTGTTCGGTGATTTCGTTGTTCATTTTCGAATTGCTGGGTGGCAAACAGACAGAGTTGTCGCGGATGAATTAGCGGGAAACGGGGAGCATGATGATTTTACTAAAAAATGTAAACAAACGCTTAGGTAATTTTGCCTTAAAGGATATTAACCTTCGCATAAAAAAGAATGAATACTTTGTTATCTTAGGACCCACCGGCACTGGGAAAACGGTCATCCTAGAGATTATAGCCGGAATGTATCCTCTCGACAGCGGTGCGGTTTTTATTAACGGGGCGGACGTCACCCGCCAGTATCCCGAGGATCGTCACGTCGGTTTTGTTTATCAAGATTACATGTTGTTTCCTCATTTGAATGTCCGTGAGAACATTATTTTTGGCCTCAAAGCCAGACGTGTATCCGCTGCCGAGATTAATATTAAGCTGGAACGCATGGTGGGCATGCTTAATATTTCGCATTTGCTGAATCGCGTGCCCGCCACCTTGAGTGGTGGCGAGCAACAGCGGGTGGCCATAGCGAGGGCTTTGATTACAGAGCCGGAGCTGTTGCTGCTGGACGAGCCCTTAAGCGCCTTAGATCCGAGGACGAAAGATATTTTTCAGTTGGAATTACGGCGTTTACATGAAAAAATCAAGACGACTACAATCCATATAACCCATGATTTTAACGAGGCCTTGGCTTTGGCGGATCGTATTGCAGTGATGCGAAGTGGGGAGATTGTACAAAAAGGGACTCCTGAGGAAATTTTTCAGCGTCCCAAGTCAGAATTTGTCGCGGAATTTGTTGGTACCGAGAATGTCTTTCAAGGCGACATCAAGATGCAAAATGGGCAATGCATCGTTGACATTGGCGGAATCTGGATTCAGGTTGTGAGCGATCTTGCCGGGCATGTCGGCATGGCATTGCGACCGGAGGGCGTCGTACTTTCACCTGAACCGATTCAGAGCAGTGCCCGCAATGTCGTGGCAGGAAAAATAAGGCACGTCCGCCGTCAAGGTCCCTTTTACAAAATAGTTTTGGCAGCGGATGCCAATCCGCAGCTGGAGTTTGTTTCTTCGGTGACGCAACAATCTTTCGAGAGCATGGGATTAGGCGAAGGTGTCCCGATTTACGCTTGTTTTAAAGCGACCGCGGTTCACGTGTTTCCAATCCACTCGGAGAAAAATCAGTGATGCGTGTTTTGACCTGGCGCTGTCTGCAGAAGGGTGATGCAAGATTTACTGCGATATGTCAGCAACTGGCTTGGCAATTTTGTCAGGGGCAGCTGGTGCAGAGATTACGTTGCGATGGGAAGCACCGTGGACAACGAAAGTATCGTTAATTTTCTAGAGCGGGGGCGTCCGGTGCAGGTCCTTGGCACCACAGTGGCAGGGGCGGCACAATTAATGGGTTGGAAACGATGTTGCCTTTGCGCCTCAGCCTAGGGAATTGCAAAAGCACTCCATCCGGTCAAGGGCTGTCATTATTTCTTCCTCAGAGCCTGAGTAGGAGCATCTGATGAACCCTTCGCCGCCAGGACCAAAAACACTGCCTGGGATAACAGCGACTCTGCTTTCAAAGAGCAAACGGTGGGCAAATTCTTCTGAGCTCATATTGTAATTCTTGATTGAGGGGAAAATGTAAAAAGCACCCTGTGGTTCGATCGTTGGTAAACCCATTTTGTTTAGTCTGTCCATGATGATTTTTCGACGACAATCATATTCTTCGACAAGATGCAGTACACTTTCAAAGCATGATGTGATTGCTGCTATCGCTGCCCTTTGGATCATCACCGGTAAGCATAAGACATTGCACTGGTGAATTTTAATCATGTGCGGGATGAGGCTTCGGTGGGCACACAAGTAGCCAATTCTGAAACCAGTCAAAGCAAAAGTTTTTGAAAATCCATTAATAAGTAGGGTGCGATCTCTCATACCAGGCAGGGCGGCAATCGAATAATGATTTGTCCCGTAAGTAAATTCAGCATATATTTCATCGGAGATTACCATTAGATTGTGTTTGATGATGAATTGTGCCAAGGGCTCCAAATCTGCTTTTTGCATTATCGCCCCTGTGGGATTGTTGGGATAATTCAAGATAATTGCTTTTGTATTAGGGGAGAGGTATTTTTTTAGCAATTCGGGAGACACTTTGTGGCCGTCTTGTTCCTTCGTCGGCACAGGGATAGGAATACCGCCAGTCATAGTAACGCAAGGTCCATAAGATGCATAGCAAGGAGTAGGGATCAATACTTCGTCATCGCGTGAGATTATTGTCCTAACGGCAAGGTCAAGTGCTTGACTTCCACCAATCGTTACAATGATTTCATCCTTGGGGTCATAGCAAACATTAAATCTATTTACCAGATATGCGGCAAGCGTCGCTCGCAGCTCCGTCAGCCCGTAATTAGAGGAATATTTTGTTTCACCGCTGCGAAGAGATTCTATTGCTTCTGACCTAATAACCCAGGAAGCAAGATGGGCTGGCTCACCTAAAGCTAAGGAAACTACATCGTCGTTTTGGGACAAAAGCTCAAAAAATTTGCCGATTCCCCATGGAGGAAGATTTTTGATGACTGGGGAAACAAAACTTTCGGGGTTGAAATTCAATTTTTAAACCTCCCTTGGCAAGCTGTATTTCTGCCTATTATTAAACTGCCAGTTACAATTAGCCGGTGTGTCGCAATTTAAAATGACACACCGGCTGTTGATGAAAAGCTAAATTATACTAATATTTATTTTTTGGCTGGATTGTGTTCGATATAATCCAGCATTTCATAGAAGTCTCCCCCTAAGTAGTATTTATCCGGCTTTAATTCTTTTCCTTGTGCTTTAGCTGCTAATGCTGCTTTTATTTTTTCTGGAGTAGCCGGCAGTTCGTAAATTCTCACGCCGATTGCGTCTTTGATCGCATTGATAACTGCCACATGACCTGCGCTTTGATATCCCTCGGAACATCCGCTAGAGCCGTGCGGCCCTCGCGGACGGGGGGTTTCATGGAAGATGAATTCCATATCATCCGGGATATCTTCAATATTGGGAACACCTGCTCCCAGTAACGAAGAATGGCGTTTAAAATCACTGTAATCCTCCGATAGGGCGAAACCTATCGAATGCGAGAGCCCTCCATAGGCTTGACCTTCCACTGCCATGAGGCTGCCGACGACGCCAATGTCCGAAACTGCTTTGGCTGCCAGCACTTTTGTCTTGCCTGTTTCCAAATTAACTTCCACTTCGACAAGCATCAGCAGGTAGTTTGTCTCCGGCGCCGCATCACCCACCCCGGTATCAGGGTCGATCAGAGGGTGCCGATCGCCGAAGGTGTCGGTTAGCCCTTTGTATTTTGTGGGAATGCCTTCGGCTACCATTTCATCGTAGGTACGATAGCTGCCATCCGGTTTGCGCATTGCGTCCATTAATTTGTTGGCCGCATCGACAGTCGCATTGCCGGCCATATAGTGGGAACGGCTGCCGGAGGCTGGCCCTGTCACAGGTGTAATTGCAGTATCATTCAGGACCAATTTGATTTGATCTGGACTAATCCCCAGCGGGCGAAGGGATTCATGGGTCAGTACCAAGGTGCCCAGGTCAGCGCCCTGTCCCATTTGCGCCCAGGAATTTAGATGTGTGACTGTGTTGTCGGGATTAAGTTCTAGTTCGACCTCACATTTATCATTGGGATGAGCTACAGAATAACCTCCCCAAACAATGCCAACGCCGCGTTTTTTGCTATCGGTACTTTCGGACTTAGCTTTAGCTACAGCTGCGTCGTAATAAGGACGCATAATATCCATCATTTTTTCCATCGGATATTCGCGGTAGGGATAGCTATTGACCGTCGTGTCGCCGGGGCGGGCGATATTGCGATACCTGAATTCAAAGCGGTCCATGCCGATTTTTTCAGCTAGCATATCCATCAACGCCTCGGAAGATGTGTAGCACTGCGGTGACCCAAAAGCACGGAAGGCGATGCCAAAGGAGTTGTTGCATAAAACTGATTTGATGATCCCGTTGATATTTGGCACATTGTAAGGGTAGCCGATAAAGCGGACACTCTTATCCACTAACTTGACGGACATTTCGGGATAGGCTCCTGCCTCCAAGACCATGTCATATTCGAGGGCTGTGATTTTGCCATCTTTGTCGCATGCCAAGCGCCCATTGGTGTACGAAGGTGCCCGTTTCCCGCTGAAAGCCTGGTGCTCGGCATAAGACATTGTCAAAGTTACCGGGGTATCAACGGCCATGGCGCATGCAGCAATTAAAGCAGGTCCACCGGGTGTCATGGTGTAGCCAAAGCTTCCTCCGATAGGATTAAGGATAACTCGAGCTTTCTCAGGCGGCAATCCGACGCCCTCGGCGATCTGGTCTTTATTCATGTGCAGATTTTGGCTTTTGCACTGGACAGTAATTCGACCCTCTTCGTCCCAATAGGCTTGCATAGTATCAGGCTCCATTACCAAATGCGGTTGGCGGGTAGAATAAAAACTGCCCTCTACTACATGAACCGCATCGGGTATAACCTGACGCGTGTCAACCCCTTTGGTCACGCGATTGTACATAAAAGTATTGGGTGTCTCGGCATGAATCTGCCGGGCCCCCGGCGCCAGCGAATCAAGAGCGGTCATGTGGGCTGGAAGTTCTTCCAGTTCTACCTTGACTTTTTTTGCCGCAGCCCGGGCTTCTTCACGTGTAGTCGCAGCTACAACGGCAACAATATCTCCATAGCGAAATATTTTCTTGTCACAAATGATCGGTTTAAACTTGCCGTTGCTGGTGGCACGTGGATGGATTTGGATATATGTAGCTTGGTTAGTCCCCTTGATATCTTGAGCAGTGATTATTTTGACCACCCCTGGCATCGCTTCGGCTTCAGAAAAATCAACCTTCAGGATATTTGCATGGGAGACTTGCGGCTGCACAACGGCCAAATGTAAAGTGCCGGGGGGCATTTTTAATCCGATGTCATCGCCGTAATCGCAAAGGCCGGTGACTATTGCCAAAGCTGTCGGCTTAGGATAGCTTGTGCCGTATATTTTATCTCCCGATTCAAATTTATAGGTGATGTCTTCCATGGTTTTTTCTCCACGAAGAACCTCAGCAGCCGCCATTACTGCATCTACAATGGGTTTGTAGCCGGTGCAACGGCAAATATTACGGTGCTTTTGGAACCACGCCCGCACCTCTTCCCGGGTAGGTGATGGATTAACATCAAGCAGACCCTTGGCAGAAACGATAAATCCAGGCGAGCAAAAGCCGCACTGCACTCCACCGTAAGTAATCCAGGCTTGTTGCAGAGGGTGGACGTGCTGCGGCGTTCCGATGCCTTCAATTGTAATGATTTTGGTGTACTCCGGGACATTTTTTATTTTCTTGACACAGCTGCGGACAGGCTGGCCTTCGAGTAAGACGGTGCACGCACCACACTGACCGGCATTGCACCCTACCTTTGTTCCCGTCAAGCCAATTCTTCGAATCACATCTGCCAATGTGTCTTTCTCCGGATCACAAACTAGCATTCTGTCCACACCGTTTATGTGGAGCCACATTTTCCTGAGTTGCATTTTTACCCTTCCCCCTCGTAAAATTATTAGATTTTTTTGATAGATGCCTGAAATCTTAGCCAATCGCAGTAATAGCAAGCATGGCAAAGATATCAGATATTTAATTACGTTTAGCTTTATCCATTACGCTTTTTAAGCCAATATCGTAATTTTTCTGTTTACGCTTGTATTATCACTTGCATATTTTAGAATGTCTATTAGTATTCATATTATTTATAGCGCATCGGCTCCTTATCGTTAATGCCGGAGCGAAGTGAAGAAGTGGATATATAAATTTGTGGCCGAGTCAGCGGGCTGTTGTTTTCCAGTGGCAAGTACGCTATATTCATATTTAGTGGCTTGCTTGATATAGTAAGCATAAAATGTTCGATAATCTTGAATGAAGATGGGAGCATTCGATGAATGAAAGCGAGTTCCGCCGGGAGAAATACAAGAGAGCTATTTTGGGGCTGGTGCTGGTTGCGCTGACACTAGTTGGTGCAGCATGTCGTCAGGGCAAAGAAAATGATCAAGCCCCGAAGCTTGATTCGATTCAGGAGCCGGAGCGGGCCAGTATGATCTATCCGGAAGGGATGGAGATTGCGACGCACATCGGGGTGCCGCTTGGATTTGAGCGGCTTGACGTCGAGGCGGGTTCCTTTGCCGAGTATCTCCGGCAGCTACCTTTGAACCCGGATGGCGCTTCGGTACTGTATTACGATGGTCGGGAGAAGCGCAACACCGGGGTTTATGTGGCGGTGGTGGAGATGTCCTTAGGCGACCGTGATTTACAGCAGTGTGCCGATGCCATTATGCGCCTTCGCGGGGAATATTTTTGTGGGTGTGGCTGTCAACGCCGGGCGTGATGCGGAACAGGATGTCCATTTTTCGGCCTTGGCGCCCTGCTTCGGCCTGTAGTCGCTCTAGCTCATACATATTGTCCACGACAACGCGACCCACCTGATGGTCGACGGCCATGGCAATTTCTTGATCGGTTTTATTATTGCCATGAAAAATAACGCGCTCCATCGGGAAGCCGGCTTGCACCGCAGTGAACAATTCACCGCCGGAAACCACATCTAGACCTAAACGTTGTTGGGCAATGATCCGGCACATCTCCAGGCACAAAAAAGCCTTGCTGGCATACGCGGCCCGGCTGCCGGGATATTTAGCTAGAAAATCCGCATGAATTTCCTTGCAGCGATCTTCAATCAGGTTTTGGTTGACCAGATAAAAAGGGGTGCCATATTTGGCAGCCAGCTCCGGCACATCGCAGCCAGCGACTTGCAGATGCCCTTGGTGAGTTTGTAGTTTAACCATTGTCATCCTCCTACAGTTGCTGATTCTCTGTTTGTTTAAATTATAACCTAAAATCCCGTCCAAATTTATAACAACGCCAGCTCATCGGCACAAATATTAAAAG
>CAZWXO010000121.1:2571-7409 GCA_964637885.1 uncultured bacterium | reverse complement strand
TGATCGAGGCAAAAAATATTAACGAGAAGACGCCCTGGCAGGACTTGACTCCAGGAGGGGAAATCTATGAGCCGGGGACGGCGCGGGCTTTTAATACGGGCACCTGGCGGACAGATACTCCGATTTTTCATCCAGAAGAATGTAAACACTGTCTGCTGTGCGTTCCCTTTTGTCCGGATAGTTCTATCCCCGTTAAGGACGGCAAACGTCTGGAATTCGATTATCTACATTGCAAGGGCTGCGGAATCTGCGTCAAGATATGTCCCTTCCCGGCAATTACAATGGTCGCAGGAGGTGAGCCTCGTGAGTAAATGTATGTCAGGTAACGAGGCCGTCGCCTATGCGATGAAGCAGATTAACCCCGATGTGATGGGGGCCTTTCCGATTACCCCTTCGACAGAGATTCCTGAAAATTTTGCCGCATTTGTGGCTAACGGAGAAGTCAACACGGAATATGTCACCGTCGAATCAGAGCATAGCTCGATGTCCGTTTGCATCGCGGCACAAGCCGCCGGAGCTCGGGCAGTCTGCGCGACTTCTTCCTGCGGGCTGGCTTTGATGTATGAGCTCTTGTACGTGGCGGCCTCTTGCCAGTTGCCGATAACAATGGCGGTGGTCAATCGAGCCCTTTCCGGCCCAATCAACATCAACAATGATCATTCGGATTCGATGGGCGCGCGCGACTCGGGGTGGGTCCAGCTTTATGCCGAGAACAATCAGGAGGCTTACGACAACTTCATTATGGCCGCTCCCATCGGTGAAACACCAGCTGTGCGTTTGCCGGTGATGAGCTGTATGGATGGCTTTATCACCAGCCATGCCGTGGAAAACATCCAGTTGCTGGAGACAGATGCGGTCCGGGATTTTGTCGGGGAATACAAACCGGAAAATTATTTACTGAAAAAAGACAATCCTCTGGCGGTGGGACCATACGATATCAGTCCTTATTACATGGAGCACAAAGTGCGGGAAGCGGAGTCGATGAAAGCAGCTAAAGCCCGCATCTTGGAAGTCGCTGCTGCTTTTGCAAAAATATCCGGTCGCCACTATGGCTTGATTGAGGAGTACCGGATGGAAGATGCTGAGCTGGTCATGGTCTTGATCGGCTCTACTGCGGGCACAGCCAAGGCGGCAGTGGAGAAAATGCGAGCGGAGGGGAATAAGGTCGGGCTAGTTAAGATCCGATGTTTCCGGCCGTTTCCCGGCGAAGAAATTGCCCGGGCCCTTGCCGGAACCAAGGCGGTGGCAGTGATGGACAAATCCGAAGGATTTTCCGCTTGCGGAGGCCCGCTTTTTGCCGAAATCCGCAGCGCTTTATACGACTTGCCAGATCGACCTAAGCTTGTCGACATTGTGTATGGACTAGGCGGTCGGGATGTGAAGATTGAGGATGTGGAAAATGTCTTTGCCCGCTTGGCAATGATTGCCGCCACCGGCGAGACCGGACCTGTCTATACCCATATGGGGCAGCGTTCGAAGGAGGAGATAGCATGAGCACAGCCTATGATTTAAAAAGAGAAATGGAAAAACCGCCGCGCCTGACCGGAGGGCATCGTCTGTGTGCCGGCTGCGGAGCGGGAATTATTGTTACCGGAGTCCTGCGCGCCCTGGATACCGAGGATCGGGCCGTGGTGGTCAACGCCACCAGTTGTCTGGAAGTTTCGACCTTTATGTACCCGTATACCGCCTATATGGACAGCTTTATCCATACCGCTTTTGAAAATTCAGCTGCCACATGCTCGGGAGTCGAGGCGGCCTATAATGCGCTAAAGCGTCAAGGCAAGATTGAGGGCACGGTGAAGTTTATCACCTTTGCCGGTGACGGAGGAACCTACGATATCGGGTTTCAGTCACTTTCCGGAGCCATGGAGCGGGGCCACGATATGGTTTATGTCTGCTACGACAACGAGGCGTACATGAATACAGGGATTCAGCGATCCTCTTCCACTTTGCAATTTGCCCGGACGACAACGTCTCCGGTGGGATCGGTCAGCAACGGTAAAAAACAGTTTAAGAAGGATTTGACCGAGATCATGGTCGCCCATAATATCCCCTACGTTGCTCAGACAGCCCCTTTAGGCAATTTTCGTGACCTGCATACCAAAGCTCACAAGGCTATCTATACCGAAGGACCCTGCTTTCTCAACGTTTATTCGCCGTGCCCCCGGGGCTGGGACTATCCGATGGATCAGCTTGTGGAAATCACCAAGCTGGCGGTGGATACCTGCGTCTGGCCCCTCTACGAAGTCGAGGAAGGCCAGTGGCGGCTAAGTTATACCCCGCGGAAAAAGTTGCCGGTGGAGGATTATCTGCGCGCGCAAGGAAGATTCCGTCACATGTTTATCCCGGGGAATGAGTGGATGATAGAGGAAACCCAGCAATACATCGATCGAAAATGGGAACGCCTCTTGGAGCGTACCGGCGCCTAAATGCTAGTTGAGGTTGGGATTATTCCCTGAAAAATGGTATCATAAGGCATGAACAGGAGGTTTTACCGTGGAGCAGACTATCTTTAAAAATGAAGTGATTATAGATTGGCTCAAGTACTTTTCTGAGAATGTGGAGCTGAGCTTAGCCAAGCTCAAGATACTCGACATTACAGGTAAAAATAAAAACCTACTCCCCGCAGTGATGTGCAATCGAGCCGTTCTTGTTTTTACCGATGCCGGTCACCCCACCATTTTTTACGACATGTGGAATGCGGAGCTGGGAGACTGCGAGATCTGGTACAACGAGGGCTCGGAGCCGGCGGGTCAGATTAAGCATAACAAAGTTTCGGAAATGATCGACCGGGGCATCAACGCTTCGGCAGCGATGCTGATCGTCAATCCGGCAGCGGTGACAAACTATCAGGTTGGCATTGAGAACTGCCGCTTCTCCTGTGGTTCCGTGCATTATGTCTGCCAGGAGGTTCGGGCCGTCATCATGAATAAGCTTAACGTGGGGGATCAGGACAACCTGTGCATTATTTCGGGGGAGAGCATTGCCGTCGAAGCAGCAATGATTGCCACCGACGGACACATTGTCGCTGTGGAATACGACCAGCGGGATCGGGAAACGATGGAGGAGAATGTCAAAAACTTTGGATTGAGCAATGTGACCATTGTCGAATCCTTGGCGGATGGCCTTCCTTCAGGTTTATCGGTGCCAGACACCGCTTTTATCGTGGCCTCCCCACGGATCAATGAGGAGATAGCGAGCTTGCTGGCGATTAATCCCAACATCAAGTTTGTCATCTATACACTGGATTTCGAGCTTCTTGCCACCTTGCCGGCCATCTTTCGTGGGAGCGGCCTGGAGCGGACAGAAGCCCTCAATATCCAGGTGTCCAGGGTCAACAGTAAACACATGGCCGAGCCTTTTCCGGCGCCATGGCTGATATCGGGTGCTAGGTCAGAGGGATAGCTTCCCTTAAAAACTTGGGAGTAGGATGTCTTTTTCGCTAAATATCTTAGTTAGTAACTCTGTGGGGCTTGACCAGCTATTCTTCCTCGATTAGAATCTAAGCGGAGCAATTAATCCAACAATGCCAAGGCGATGATGGAAAGAAGTAGATCAGTTTGACGCTTTAAAAGAGAGCATCCGTTTGGTGGAAGGGTGCAGGCGTACTGAGACGAATACATTCCGGAGCTGCAGCCTGAAAGGTGAGTAAGGCTAGACGGGGGCGCCCGATACAGCGCCTGAGTGCTTTGCACTTGACGAGGAAAATTTCGTGAGGAATTTTCAAACCAGAGGTGGTACCGCAATCCTTGCCCTCTGTTCCTTTAGGGAACGGCGGGCATTTTTGCTGAAAAAAGAGGATGAGGGAGACAAAGAGATGCAAATTTATGATGAACTGGTGGCGCGAGGACTGGTAGCGCAGGTGACAGATGAGCTGGAAATCAAGGGGCTTGTTAATGAAGGCAAGGCTGTTTTTTATGTCGGCTTTGATCCGACCGCTGATTCCCTCCATGTGGGTCACTTTATGGCCCTTTGCCTGATGCGGCGGCTGCAAATGGCGGGCAATCGTCCTGTCGTCTTGTTGGGAGGAGGCACCGGCATGGTCGGCGACCCTTCGGGCCGCACCGATATGCGGGCGATGCTGACGCCGGAAACGATTCAGCATAACTGCGAGCGTTTCAAAAAACAGATGGAACGGTTTATCGAGTTTGGCGACGACAAGGCCATCCTGGTCAACAACGCCGATTGGCTGTTGCAATTGAATTATGTTGAGTTGCTGCGGGAGGTGGGGGCGTGTTTCTCTGTCAATAACATGCTCCGGGCCGATTGTTACAAACAGCGGATGGAAAAGGGACTGTCCTTTCTGGAGTTCAACTACATGATCATGCAGGCCTACGATTTTTACTATCTCTTCCAGCACTATGGCTGCAATATGCAGCTTGGCGGCGACGATCAGTGGTCGAATATGCTGGGGGGGACGGAGTTGATCCGCCGCAAGCTCGGCGAGGATGCTTATGCTTTAACCATCACTTTGCTGATGAATTCCGAGGGCAACAAGATGGGAAAAACAGCCAAGGGGGCTGTCTGGCTGGATCCGGAAAAGACATCTCCCTTTGATTTTTATCAATACTGGCGCAATGTTGACGACGCCGATGTGCTCAAATGTATCCGCATGTTGACCTTTCTTCCTTTGGAGCAGATCGACGCGATGGATCAGTGGGAAGGCAGTGAGCTGAATCAGGCCAAAGAAATTCTCGCCTATGAGCTCACCAAGTTGATTCACGGTGAAGATGAAGCCGAGAAGGCCAAAGGTGCGGCAAAGGCCCTCTTCGCCGGGGGGAACGATGACAGCAACATGCCGACGACGCAGATCTCCCCCGATCAATTAATGGATGCGG
>CAZWXO010000121.1:0-2561 GCA_964637885.1 uncultured bacterium | reverse complement strand
GGGATTTTAGATCTTTTGGTGGCCTGTGGTTTGGCAGCCTCAAAGAGTGATGCCCGGCGTTTGGTGCAGCAGGGGGGCGTGTTTCTCGATGAGGCCAAGGTTGATTCCATCGATCTTAAGGTGACCGCCCAGGACCTGACCCTCGGGGTTAAGCTCCGCAAAGGGAAGAAGACTTACCACCGGGCAATGATCGTCCAGTGAGGTTATAAGATATGGGGAATCACCTTGAAAGGATTTAATTAATGGGTTTTTAGCAAGAGACTGTGGCCGGTATAAATCTGCCACAATCTCTTGCTTTTTTATTGGATTTGGACTGTGGTATGATAATGAAAACATTTCTTTAGAGAGAGGTCGACACCATATGAGCCTTCGGATGGGTGACTTGTTGGACGTGGAAAAATATCTGCTAATTGAGCTGGCCTATTTTCATCTGCCGCCGGAGCTCAAGAATGTGGTGACTCCGGCAACCCCGATGCCACTAGATGTTTATCTTGATCTAATCGATCAATGCAGCTTTTCGATTTTCCCGGCCTTTTTTAATCGAGCCGCCATCGGTCGTGCTTTTGTCCGTCAACGGCAAGGGAATCTTCGTCGGGTCTATGCGGCCAGCGATAATCTCGGGGATGTTGTCGTCATCGGATATGCGAATGACAACTATGGCCCCTTGGGCAATACCACAGATCCGCTGAAGACAAGCTTTGTCGCGCTAGCTTTCGCTGACAGTCAGGGGAACGGTTTGACAGTCTTTAGCGGCTGTGAGCAGGTGCGATTTTCTAACCTATTGCTGGACTGGGGGGGATGCCTCGTCGCCAGCCTTGGGATCAACACCCGGCATCATCGCAAAGCCCTGGCTTTTTATGATCAGTTTATGGATGGTTTTGCCGGGGAGAGGAATATTTTGGGTCATTCCAAGGGGGGCAACCTAGCCACGTACGTCTTTATCAACCGCCTTGATGAGCCTGTCAGTGCGTATTGTGTCAATGCTCAACCCTATTGCTGGTTTGTCATGCAGGATTTCCAGCGCGAGGCACTAAAGTCGGATCGGTTTGAATATATTGTCCATGCCAAGGATCCGACACGGATTGCCAGTTATGTTTCTTATATCAGTCGCACAGCTCCCCTCAATCGCTATGCCAGCCAGCGTAATTTTTTCAATGTGCATGGCTTAACCGAGGTGAATTTCGATGACTATGGCAATCTTGAGGGCGCTCGTGTTATCCGGGAGACAACGAGCAGGCTGAAAACCTGTCTGTTTCGCGACTTTTCTGCCGAAAAGCGATTCAGTCACGATGAATGCTTGCAGCGGTTACAAGCCCGGATTGGAAATTGTTCGTCGGCGCCGCGCTTGTTTAGTACGGCGATGGACGAAATGTTGTTGGTCACGGATGCTATGGCGGCTATTTTATGGCTTCGGGATCAGGATGCTGATGGCGGGTACATTTATCCTTTGATCGTAAAAAGTCCTCAGGCAGAGGAGCTATATAAGCTAAGGCTCTTCCCGGGGCAAGGCCTGGCTGCGCGTTGCGCCTTTGAGGGGCTACCCCTATATATTAAAGATGCCGAGCATAATGAAGATGTGCTTCAAGGGTTGGAGCATGCAATGAACACGACAATCAGCTCAGAAATAATCCTGCCGCTCGGCCTCGACGAGGCGGAAGTCTTTGGTGCATTGGAGCTGATTAATAAGAAAAAGGGGATCTTCAGTGTGGAAGATTTCGCCCTTGCTAGTGAAATGACATTGGCGATGCTGGATGTTTTTCAGAAGACAGATCAAAGCTTTGCAGCTGTCAGAGATTTTACCCTGCTTCGGGTACGACGGGGGCAAGAGAGGCTTTTCTCCATTGAAAAGCATAACTACAAAGAAATCGATTTCGTGGATGCAGCGGCGAAAAAGGATTTTCTACGGAAAATAACCGGTGAAAACCTAAAGGAAGGGGAAGTCCTGATCTTTAACCGGCGGAAGTTTTTACCCTCGATGCAGGCAAGACTCAAAAATCTGCGCCAGCAGGATTACGGGATTATTTGTGCCCGTCCAGGGCGTCGCCTTTTGCGAGAGACGGTGGGCAGAGAAATGGAGATTGCTTTGCGCCATAGCTCTAATCAAGGGGATCTAGCGGTCCAGGCGAGCCGGATTGCGGAAAGGGTTGGACTAGCGGATCGCCTAGCGACGCCTGTTTGTCAGCTGACGGAGGAAGAGTACCTGCTACTGGAATACGGGGTCGTCTGTTGTCGACGCCCGATGTTGATTATTTTGGATTTGCCCTTAGCCGGCAATTTTTCTAATAGTGCTTCCGAGTCGCTTTGTCGCCGCTTGCAGCAAGATTGTCAAAATAAAACAGTGACGGCCATTGTCCTTCGCCTAGGGCAGGAAGAAATGGGTTCGCCGATAGCCAAGTTAAGATAGAAAAGAGGGATCGCATGGATCAATTAAACCAGCTAGAGACGATGGCAATTAAACCATACGCCGATGACGCCCTTAATCTCCTGTACAATCAATTTTTTGCTGACAATCTGGCGCTGTACAAATCCGGGAAAGAAGCCGGGGAGGCTTATCCCTGGAG
>CAZWXO010000120.1:0-7475 GCA_964637885.1 uncultured bacterium | reverse complement strand
TACGATAACTTAAGTCAACTAGCATTCTACATTTTTTGATCTACCATGTGACCTGAATTCCCGCCCACACATAACTATGCAGGCGGGGAAACACCAATAGCTTTATAAATATCCCTTTGCTTTTGCAGAACTTCGCCTACTCTTAATGCGTGACCAGGATGCTCAAAGCATTCGATGGTATCTAGTTTATCTAGTAGCGACTGCATGGTGTAATTTTTAAACAGTTTAGCTTTATGCATCTGCTTTTTAATATGAGAGAGATAGATTAAAGCGATAAAGGCCACAAACAGTTTGCCGTCGAGACTTTTTTCCGACGAGACCAGCAGGCGGCGAAGATTTAAACGGTCCTTGATGTTGCCAAAGGATTTTTCGATTAGGTCCTTGTTGCGGTAAAGTGTCAGGGCTGTGATGGCGTCCATCTTTTCATTACCCAAAAGGACAAAGTAGCCAAAGTAGCGCTTGTGTTTTTTGACTGCTTCTTCATCGACGCCGACTTGGACTCCCCGAGCCGGAGTTGCTTTGATCTGGAAGAACCTTTTGTAGAAGTTTTCATGCTCAGGAACCCTTTTGTTGCTCTGGACCTCCTTGCGCATAGCCAGGAGTCTTCGGTCAAAGTTTGCTTCCTCATCAGCATACTTTTCGATGTTGAAGTAAACATGGAGATAGCACCGTCGCTTTTCCCTAATAATGTCTCCCTTGTAGGGCCGTTGCTGCTCGTAATTCCATTGCGTTTGAATGGTGGTGTGATAAAGGCCATACTCTTCGTCAAGGTTTTCATAAAAGCGGAGGCTGTCATAGATCTGGTCAATCTCCTGCCGGACAAAGTTTAGGCCAACCTTGGCAGCAACGATGAACTTAAGGCGCTCTTTAAACAACTCGTTGATATTTGCCTCGCTGTAAAAACCCCGGTCCATGACCAGCTTGATCTTGCCAAAATCAAGGGCCGTAAAATCTGCCAGTAGGTTTTTCAAGGTACTGACATCAGGAATGTTGCCGGCAAGCTTCCGGTAATAAAAAGGCAAGCCCGAATCCTGACCAAAAACCAGAGCCAGATTAAGCTGAGGCAACCGGTCATCTTCTTTGTTTTTGCCGTATTGCACCTGGCAAAGTGTCTGCGAATAACTGGAGATGGAAGTGGTGTCATAAAACCAGTACTCCTTTTCATGGCGACGCTTTGCCAAAAGGCGGAAAAATTCATTCCGGTTAGATTCCGTAATGCCGGAGAAAATCTCGCTGCTCCTTTGGGAAGGAATATCCCTGCCAAAGGGATGCTGGTGAAGCTGACTCCACCTTTCAAAGCGGAAAAGTGGAGAATCGCTTTCTAAAATCAGGTAATAGGCTAGGCTCAAAATCTGCTTGTAAGTAGCTGGAAAACACTGCTTCAAGTCCTGGGTTAAACCAAGGTTATGGCCGACCTTATCCAAAAGATAGGTGGCTCCAAAGAATTTACGTGAGCTTGTTTCTTTAGCTCCAGGGTCAGTCGTGCCCTCTATATCATTTTGATGTTTTCGCTTATGCCCCCGTCCGTCGGTGGGAAGGATTTCCCCCGTGACCGGGTCGCGCTTGCCAATCAATTTTCGCGTTGCTCTGGGCTGTTGCTTTTCCTTATTCCAGTACGACGTGGATTCATATACATAGGTAATGCCGCTCCGCTTATCAAACTGGTTCACGATAGCCATAATGCCACCTCCTAGTTATGTATATTATATTACATAACTAGTCAAAAAGCAACACATAAATGGCTGAAATGTATATAAAATAAAGGCTTCAGGGCATTTTGCGGTCATGTCATAGTTAGGAGTTTCGGGAATTCAGGTTTTGAATTCAGTGTCGTATTTTTGTCGGGTGTTTGACATGATATCCAGCTCCTTTCGGATTTTATTCTATCTTATCAAACTATCCGAAATTTTAGCATGGACACAGTTTTCGCTAATCATCATTATCATCTCCCACTAAAGGTATCTATAGCACAATTATTTACTTTCATGCCCAGCTATTTGATCTTTAACATCATTTAGGTCAAGCTTGTCTAAGATTTCAGCACGCTCCTTAGTATAATCACCTTCGCCATTTTCAAATTGCCGAATAAAATAAGCCATGCCTACAGGAGTTAATTCCCGCGATAATGCCTTAATTCCCATCGATCTTAAAAGACTAGGGTTTTTTATATCATGCATCTGAACGTTCATTAAAAAACACCTCCATCAACCATTTTACAGGGTTTACAACAATAATTTTCATTGAGATTTTTGAAGCTAACTTCTCAAGCCGATCATCAGTCGTTATAAATGCTACAGCTCCCCTATCTTCAGCGGAAGCAATATGAAGTGCATCAAACAGTTTAATTCCTTCTGCCTGAAACATTTGTGCACGCTTTTCGATACTACTTGAAAGTGAAATTTTTTCATTTGCGATTTCAAGTAGCGTTAATACTTTTTGCTGCTTTTCAGAATTTAACATGTTAGAAACCTCGACATCAATGATATCGCTGGTGAACAATTCAAACTCGCCTATCTCGCATCGGTAAAGAATTGAGAGTATCGCTTCGGCTTCTAACTTTATCCTATCCTGAAGCTGGTCATCAAAAGGTCTATTCAGTGAACAAACATCAAGATACAGTTTTTGTTTCATTTATTGCCTCCTGGAATTTTCTCATCTATCTTGAGTTATGAATCATATTGTATCACACAGCCATGCCTATAAGCCTTACTCGAGAAAAACATAATAACAAACTGACTGCATCTCACGGTTATGAGATTCATGGCAAATTTAAAAAACTCACTGCCTAATTTATATTAAGCAGTTAGTTTTTGCTGTGTTTGCCCATGGTAAATTTATCAAAGGTATCGATTCTTACCTTTGGTCTAAATTCGGGTGAAAATTTGGTGGGGACAGACTATCGATAATAGCGCCATGCTTCGTTAGCTGCGAACGGTTGCCTCGGTCATTTATACCGATACACTCCCTCACCCCCCCCCCGTTCTTGCTGCCTTGCCTTGCATCTACTGTCGAAAGTCTGAGAACAAAATAAGAAGGGTTGTCTGAATAACACCGTGTCACATAATTGTGGTGGTGGGAAGCGCGGTATCCAGAGCCTATCAGGATGTGGCTAAAAGCTGCTCCTGGCCTTCCTGTGAGCTCTCATGTAAGCCGTTCTCGAGTCTTTTTCTTCTTTGAGGCTCGCTTAGGTTTGGATTCATCTGTTTGAACCGGCTCTGGCTGGGTATCCGTTGGTTCATCTTCGATAATTCTCTGTCCTTTGGCTACACGGTCCTTCAGGCCTTTTCCGGCTTTAAAGATCGGGTAGTATCCGGCAGGTACAGACAAGCTTTCTCCTGTTTTTGGGTTTCGGCCTTGATGCTCGGGGGCATGGCGTAATCCGAAGTTACCAAAACCTTGACCTCTTCACACATTGCCGCCTTGACCGGGTTTTGATGAATATAACGCAACGCGGCGAATAGGTAAGCTTCGTCTTCAATCGCTTCACTTTTGTATCTATTTTGGAATAGATGTCCGCTTCTATAATATTTCTCGTTAAAATATATGACGTAGGCTGTGCCGACACTGCTCATTGCCTTCGCAAGGCCGTTCTCATTTTCCTTTACTAATAAATGGAGATGATTATCCATCAAGCAGTATGCAATTACTGCAATCGTGCCTTTTTCAGTTTGCCTTGATAAAAGCGTCAGAAACTTTTCCCGATCGGATCTATCCATAAAGATATTCCGGCGTTCATAGCCTCGCAGCATAACATGGTAATACCCGCTCACTGATCTTTCTCCGGCTTCTCGTGGCATAAAAAATCACCTTATCTCTTAATAGTTGATAAAGTGATTTAGACATTTTTATTTGGGATACGCAAGGAACGTCCCCTCATATCCCTAGCTACCAGTCCAAGTTATTCAGAATGCTATTTAAATCAAGTAGCACAATCAAGCGACCATCAACCTTGCCGACTCCCTGTAGATACTCACGTCCAACCCCTGCCACAATGTCAGGGGGTGCTTCGATATCCTCATCCTGAATCCGCAACACCTCAGAGACATTGTCGACAATAATGCCAATCATTTGTCCCCCGAGGACTGTCACAATAATCCTACTATCCTCATCATTTGTTTTTTGGGTAAAGCCGAATCGTTTCCGCATATCGACTAGGGGAATTACCTTCCCGCGCAGGTTGACTATCCCCTCGACAAATTCCGGGGTACTGGGTATCTTTGTGATCTCCTGAAGCCGCACGATTTCCTGTACCTGGATAATATCAACCCCAAACGTTTCATCACCAATATTAAAAACTACCAGCTGCCTTTCTGCCATGGAAACTACTCCTTTTAATAATTTTCAAAATTGTTGTTAGTTTATAGTTTTCTTTCAAAGCGATTTTCATTATTATTCATGTTTAATGGCCATCGATTATACTTATTTACCAATTTGCATCTTCAAAATGCCAAAAACCTATAGCTTACTCAATTTTTCGGCAATTTTGAGAAGTTCTTGACTGGCATCAACAAGGTCAGTCAGGGCTTCACCAGCTGTCTTAATGATCGAGAGTTGTTCTTCTAACGAAGCTTCGGTAACACTCGTCCCTTGTGCAATCGCATCAATGTTTTGCACAACCTCGAGCAATATAACACCAATTTTTTCGGTGGAACCCGAACTTGATTCCGCTAATTTTTGAACTTCTTTGGCAACAACTGCAAATCCTAAACCGTGCTCCCCTGCCCTTGCCGACTCAATAGCAGCATTGAGCCCTAGAATTTTAATCTGTGCTGCAACATTACGTATGAAGGTTAATACGGCTCCTGTTTCTTTAGCCTTCTTTTCTGCCTGCATCGATGCGGCTACAACAGAATGGTTTTGCGAAACGACTTTTGCGGCCTCGGCCTCAACTTTAGCCGATACCTGGCGAAAATTCTCAACTCCATGATTAACTCTTGCGCTCATTTGCACGATAAGCCGTGACTGTTCATGCAGCTCGTCAATCATATCTTCCTTACTTTCGACAATTGTCATCATCAAATTTGCACTTTCTGCGTCAATAATATAGGTGTCATCGTCCTTGTCGCAGGTTTCATGCAAAACATCAGCAATAAACGACAAGCCCGTTGCTTCAATAATAATTCCCTTCCTGGCTCGATCTATAATCTGTTTGAAATCATTGGTGGTAAATATATTTGATTTTTTGGCTACAAGTATCCCTTCAGCCTGATCATCAATATCTGCAACCCCAACTATTTCAACTCCATCTAACGGAATAATTGCTTTAAGAATCGCTACTCCGCCTTTGCCTCCACCGATAATTCCTACTTTCATCAAATTACCCCTTTCTTTCATAATCTTTATGCCGTTGCCCTTTCGGAAAGCCCACTAATCGATAAACTCAACACTTTTGCCAAATCGATAATCACCCCATCAACCTGAACAATAGGTCTGTTGAGGTGGCGAGGGTTAACAAAAACGACCTCGGCCAGACGCCCATCCGATAATTGCACATGCTCTCCCAAAAAATAAAACGAAATCTTTTCAATGAAAGTCTTTAAATATTTTGAGTCAAGGTGCCCGAGGCATTGCGTCTCAAAATGCTCCAGCACATGTAAAGGACATTCCTTCGTTTTATAACATCGGTCGGAAACCATGGCATCAAAAACGTCGGCCACAGCAATAATTTTACCGTATTCGTGAATCCTGTTACCTGCGATACCAAAAGGATATCCGCTCCCATCGATTCTTTCGTGGTGCGTTAAAACACCCTGTCTGATATCATCGGAGATATTGTGGTTAAATTTTAAAATATCATACCCGGCAACTGAATGCCCTTTGATGACACTAAATTCCTCGGCCGTTAAAGGACCCGGCTTGTTTAAAATGCTTCCGGGAATGCGAGCCTTTCCTATATCATGCAGGACTCCGGCGTAACATATCTGCTTGGTTTGGTCTTCCGGTATCCCGCTCCAGCGCGCCAACATCATTGCAAGGATGCCGACATTCAGGGAATGGGTATACGTATACTCATCGAAATTACGCAGACCGTTTAATGTATGCAAAATATCCCGGTGACCAATATTACTTGTAATAACATCGCTAACAGTTAATCTTATTTCTTCCATGCGCAAGAGGTTGCCATTTTCCAGGCTGGTAAAAATATTTTTTAGCTGGCTGACGTGGTTTGTATAAGTCCGCTCAAAGGAATGCACCTCTGTTTCAATTTCACCAGCGGGCATATCATAGATATCAACATGTGAAATAAAAAGATTATCCAACCGCTCAATTGAATATTCATCGAGAATTGTACCAGCAGGGATGATAAGTATGCGGTTTTTTGAAAAAATATTATCGGCAATAATCATGCCCGGTAGGCAGTCAGCTACCGCTATCTTTTGTGCACGGTTATTTTTTTTCATAAAAGCAGCTCCCATTTATAATTCAAGCTTATGACTAACCTAAATAGCCGGTTTACCTTCATTCAACCTTAGTAATGTAGGTAAACCAGCAATTGTTTTGCCTTACATCCTAAATTCACCGAGCATAGCCTGTAACTTTTCAATACTGCTTTTGGCAGCCGCGGCTTCTTCTGCTACTTCCATGACGTGCTCAGAAGTGATGCTGATCTTACCTGCGATATCACTTGTCCCCTCAGCACTTTCCTGAGTTGCCCTTGTTACTTCATCGATTGCCTGCAGTAAATGACCGACACTTGCCAAAACCTCTTCGGAAACCGCTGATAGGTCCGAGACAAGCGAATCTACAAACTGGGCATCCTTGGCATACTGATCGGTTGTTATCAGCATCGACCGATAATCTTTTTGCACTTCAGTCTCGACAAACCCTAACATCCCCTCGGCAGCCCCCGATAAGCTTTCCACTGATGCCACAACTTTAACCGTAACCTCTTGAATCTGCTCGATTGTGTGGTTGGACTGTTCGGCCAGCTTACGTATTTCATCAGCAACCACCGCGAAACCACGCCCTGCTTGCCCAGCCCGGGCCGCTTCGATTGCGGCATTAAGCGCCAGTAAATTTGTCTGCTCTGTAATCGCCCTGATTGCCTCTGAAAGCATGTTTATTTGTTCAACGGCTTTACTTTGCTCAATGGCTTTTGTCATCGACGCCTTGCTGCTCGCCAGCATATTATTGCTGTTGGCTTGGGCCAGAGAAAATTCCTTGCTTAAACGGTCGGCCCGATCGGCGATTTCTCTGGCCTGCACCGCTCCGTCCTGGGCCCGCCCGGCAATCGACTCCACTGCTTTTTCAATTTCTTGCGCTGTCGCATTCATCTGCTCGGCCGACGCCGCAGTTTCTTCCATACTTGCGGATAGTTCCTCTGTGGTTGCTGAAACGTCCTGCATATTTTGCTCGGCTTGCACCATTAAGATTCCCGCCTTATCTACCGTCGCTCTGACTTCTCCCGAGCTACTACCAGCGTTGCCAAGCGCCAAGCGAATCGCTTTGACCATCTGGTCGACGGCTCGGCCGAA
>CAZWXO010000119.1:1933-7478 GCA_964637885.1 uncultured bacterium | reverse complement strand
TTTTCCCGCCAGGGGTCGCTGGCCTGCTCTTCTTCGCGACTTGTGTTAAAGGTCATGTTAAAGAGCATCAGGATAATCACCCCTCCGGCAACGATTGGAGTGATCACCTTGGCGGCCAATTCCACATCTTTTAAAATTGCGAATTCTGCGAAAACCATCGCGGCGATGGTAATGACAATTAGATTGCGTGCTTGAATTCGATGTATTCTCATTTGTCTTCCCCCTCATCTTCGTTGATATCTCTGTGCGGCTTATACCACATCGTTTCAGCAACGTCACTATCCATTGCCGCTTCATCCTCAGCTCGCATCCGAGCCCTGCGGCGTCTATTTTCCACCCGATAGCGAACAACCCCGATAATCACCAGCAACAACACCAGCGACGAGAAAAGCAGCACATCCCCCCGCATCAGCACATCCCCAAAACGGGGCGCCGGCTGCTCGCCAAGAAAAGCCATCCAGCCCGCTTCAAAGGCCTCTGGGCTTAAGCCATAAGCAGCTTGCATCGCCTCCTCGTCAGTTTGACCCTGGGCGATTAAGTCGATGTAGCGGCTCAGCTTTTCCTGCCCGTAAGTATCGTAAAGATATTTGACAATCGTGAAGCATTGGGCATACATCAGGGCGACCTCGTCATCGTCGCGGAAATAAAAATCCGTCATTTCACTTAGCGGTACCAGGTATCCCTCCGCTTTGGCGCGGGCTACCTGGCTCATATAATCCGTCACTGCTGCCGGGCTGTCCTCTTCAAACATCGACATTCCCTCCGAAAGCCAGAGTGGAGCATAGCTCTCGTACTGCCCCAGTTTTCCATCGAGGACGATGTGGGTAAACTCATGAGGCACCAGCTGCCTCAGCCAATCTTGGTCGTTTGACGCCGGTAGAATAAAAAGGTTGTCGGCTGTATATGCGCTACCCCCTGCCCAATCCCGCAAAGAATCGTCCCCTACCTCCAAATAATCAAACTGGTCGGCATAGACGTAGATCCGAGTTTTCTCCGTGAGCTCGTGGCCAATGTCCGCCGTTATCCGCGACCAACTCTCTTCGGCAATCTGAGCAATCAGCTCCGCATCCCGCGGCGACTCGTAATGAAAAGTGATAAAATGCTCGGTTTCGATTTTTTTCCATTCATAGCGATTGTCCTGATAGACAATTTCCTGAACCGGCCCAGCAGTGAGTTGCCCGGTGCTATCCTGAACAAACCACTGATAGACCAGCTTGCTCCCTGGGGGACGCCAATCCCGAGTCGCAGGTATTTTAACATTTTCGTCAATTTTCCCCTGCCACTTCTCAAAACGAATCGGCTTGCGCACCTTGACGTCATCGCTTATCCACGCATATTCGACGTAAGCGGAAACAATATCGCCATCCAGATCAGTCGCTGTAATGTGGAACATGAACGCTTCATTGTAATCAGCTTCGCCCATAGTTTTAACAATCTCTGGCGGATTGGCTTCTGCCGGCGAACCAAGCACCAACACGATCCCTAGCAGCAACCAGCTAAAAAATTTTCTTACTGAAAAATTCATCAATCTCTCCTAACTATCATCGGCCCAGCCATTCAAACACTCTCCGTAAGCGCACCAGCAGCGACCCCTATACTGTCACGGCACCGCGCCTATACTACTCACCATCTTTAATGCAAGCATGGCCGCCCTGTCCGTCTCTGAAACAGATGCAATTGCGCCCACTGCGCTTGGCTTGATAGAGGGCGGTATCGGCCGCTTGGACCAAGGCATTTTTATCCTCGCCATCCTCAGGCATCACAGCGATTCCAATGCTAGCCGTCACCGCTTTTTCATAGGGAATATTGCACGCAATATCGGGGCCATTTTGCAAAATCCGCATAATCTTTCGTGCCACCCCGATGGCCCCGGCCTGATCTGCTCCGACAAGACCGATAAAAAACTCGTCACCACCGTAACGCACGATAATATCAGTGTCCCGGACCTCTTCCTTTAAATGCCGACTAATCCAGCGTAGCAGATTGTTCCCCGCCGGATGCCCGTAGGTGTCGTTGTAGCTTTTAAAGTGATCCAAATCCATCATCAAAACCGCCGTACGCCCGCCTACCTCCCGGCATGCGTTGACAACCTCCATGATCGCATTTTCGAAGAAGCGGTAGTTATACAATCCCGTCAGCGCATCCGTAATCGACTCCTCTTCGGCTTGCCGCCGCTTCACATCGAGTTGTTTGTTCTCAATTTTTTTATCCTGGATATCCGAGCCTAGCTGCTCGATAATCGAGGCCAGGGATTTTTCCAATTGACTGAGGGCATCGTTGCCCCGACCAGGATAGTCAAAGTTCTCATATTCAGAATTGGCAATTTTATCGGCCGTGGCGACAATTCTAGAAAAGCGCCGCAGCGTCCCTTGGGCTAGAAATACGCTGACAAGCCCACTAAAAAGCAGGCTGATGATTATAAAAAAAGCCATTCCCTGGTCGAGCTGCAGCAAGATCCCCGTCAGGTACCCCCGCTCCATCACCGAGGTAAAAGTCAGCACCGGCTGCCCATAAACATCGAGAAAAGGAACGATGCTGTAGCTTCGCCCTGACTTTAATAACCCACTACGAATCTCGCCCACGGGTAGAATGATTTTCTCTCGGGTGACGGCGATGAATTTCGCCGGCTCATCGGTCATTGTCGCCGCCTTAAGGCTTTCCCTAAATCCAGATTCATCCGTGGCCACAGTTGTTTCTAATTCAGTTCCACCCACCATCTTCACCGGTGACATATAATGGAGAATCCAATTATCCCCCGTTGACTTAGCCAGCTTATAGCACAGCTCCATATCAATGTGGCTGCCCACGTAAAGCGAGCCCAGCTGCGTCCCCGCGCCATTGGAGCGCAGTATGGGAGTTGCGGAATAGGATGATGGCACTCCCTTTATCTTGACAATCCCTGCTACTTGCTGACCCTTGACGGATTGCCTGGCAAACTCGGTTTCCAAAAAAATGCCGGCCTCATCCAGGCTCATCCCTGTCAAGGCTATTATCTTTCCGCGCTGGTTCGCCACAATTACAACATCGACGTTATAAGTAGTAGGTAGCCATCGCGTCACATTCTCCTCGATCCACGGCAAATCGTTTCTTTCCAGCGCAAAATAGAGCTCATCCCACTCGGCGTAATCGCGACCGATGGAAAGGAACTTCTCCGCCAGAGAATGCATCGTTTCATAGACAACCGCCCGCTGCCTGGAAATCATACTAATCTCCAAACGCTCCAAGTTCTCCCGCGCCATCGCCCGGGCGTAAAAGCCAAAGGCCATAATCGGCAGCAGGCACACCAAGCAAAACAGCAGGAACAGCTTGCCACGAAAACCCAACCCAAAACCCCCCTTTTCGGCAATGCACAATTCACAATGCACAGTGCACAATTAGGCTAACAATTCTGGAGAAAATATTACCATGATTCTCCCGACCATTCTTAGACAAAATTGGGTTAACAGTTGCAGTGGAATCATCTTTTAACAAATTGAATTCCGCAGGAATTCTTCCTTAATTGTGCATTGTGAACTGTGCATTGTGAATTGAACATTAGACACGGGGACGGTTCTTCTGTCGCATTTTCACCTACATTAGACGCGATTTAATGTACAGTGCACAATTGGGTTAACAATTAAAAATTAATAGATAACAGTTGCTGCGGAAATCATAACTGATCTCTTACAATTGGCTACTTAACCACGATCTCGGCGCCGAAAAAATTCACCCCGAAATCTGTATTCGCAGAATTGAATTCCGCAGGAATTCTTCCTTAATTGTGCATTGTGAACTGTGCATTGTGAATTGAAGAAATCTGTGCATTGTGAATTGAAGAAATTTGTGAATTGCAAATCGCCTCTCTTGTTCTCAGTTCATCTATCCTTGGGGGCAATCGCAAAAGTCATATCACATTCCACCGCAGTCTCCCCGTCCACCGTTGCCAGCCCATGCGCCTTAGCCACCGGGCCGCGCATCTTGGTTATGGTGACTTCCAGACGGAGGACATCCCCGGGCACTACCTGGCGGCGAAAACGCGCATTTTCAATCCCGCCAAAGAGACCGACCTTGCCTACCATTTCCGGCATCGATAAAATTGAAACAGCCCCAACCTGCGCCAGGGCTTCAACAATCAAGACTCCTGGCATTACCGGAAAGCCGGGGAAGTGCCCTAAGAAAAAAGGCTCCCCAATCGTGACGCACTTTTCCCCGACGGCGCTTTTCCCCGATTCCATCTCAAGAATTCGGTCCACCAGCAAAAACGGGGGGCGATGGGGGATAATATCCATGATTGCTTGAACATCCAACATTGATTTCGACCTCCTTTAAGCATTAAAACAAAAAGCCGGGGCAGAGCCCCAGCTTATTCAACAAATTATATCAGCAGGACGCTATAGAGTTATTTTAACCTCCATACGCCTTTTCCGCAATCTCCCGGGTGACCCCGGCTGTCGGTGCCATTTGTTTGTACAGCATTTTCCAGAGACCGATTCCCCCGCGATTAGCAAAACTTTTTGAGACTTCATCGTCGATCATCCCCGTAAAAAGTTCCTCTGTCATACTTGTCTTTCCCATCAATTCTGTCTTTTCAACGGTTTTGCGCATCTCTTTGAACATCATTGAAATGAAAACCGACTCAAAATCTTTGCAGGCTTTTTCCAGCTTCGCCGAACGCTCTTTTTGCTCTTCAACCGTCAAAGGCTTGGTCGAACCAGCCTCGGTCTCTTTTGTTACCTGCTGCAACCATCCCTGGGTCAGGGCATCAGATGGACTAAAACTATTATTGATGGAGCTCATATCTAAAACCCACTTTCTTCAATGCACAAATTTCTTCAATGCACAAATTTCTTCAATGCACAATTCACAATGCACAATTCACAATGCACGAGGCATAATTTGAGAAACCAAGAAAAACGAAAACTAACCCTGCTTATCTTCGTAGCTGATTTGCCATGCCCAGCATCTCATCCGAGGCCTGTATCGCCTTGGTATTTGACTCATAAGCCCTCTGCGCAACAATCATCTGCACCATTTCTTCGACGACCTGGACATTGGACATCTCAAGGAAGCCTTGCCGAGCTCGTCCAAAACCCTCCGTCCCGGCTTCTCCCACCTCAGCGGCTCCCGAGGCCACCGTCTCAAAGAGAAGATTGTCGCCCCGGCTTTCCAGCCCGGCGGGGTTGATAAAAGTCGCCAGGGAAAAAGTCGCGACCTTTTCATCTTGGTCCCATTCACAATCGATAACCCGGTAGCCAAGGTTAGTGTAGAGAGTCGAAGTGTCTTCCGGATTAATTACAAACGAGCCATCCCGGGTATAACCGACAGAGCCATCCGGCATCTCAATCTGAAAAAAACCGATCCCATCCAAACCATAGTCGGTCTGAATCCCGGTTTCCTGGAAGGCACCATTGGTATGCAGGCGCTTCGTCGCCGCCGGAGTAACCCCGTGCCCAACCTGAAGGTTAGTCGGCACCACCGCCCCAGCGTCCCCTTGCACCATGCGATTCCCTGAACGCGTCGTGACGTACAAAAGGTCGTTGAAATCGAGCCGCACCTTTTTGTAGCC
>CAZWXO010000119.1:0-1923 GCA_964637885.1 uncultured bacterium | reverse complement strand
TTGGTATTAACGTTAGACAGGTTGTGAGCAACCGTGTCCATGTGGAGCTGTTGGGCAATCATCCCGCTAGCTGAAGTCCATAGCGACCGCATCATCGCGCATTCCTCCTTATCGTGCCACCTGATTCGGCAGGTGGCGAGGGAGCCTCCGTCAAGCGGTCCGGCCCCGGGTTTATTCTAATTCACAATGCACAATTCACAGTGCACAATTTAGCTAGTGATTTCTAGCATAAATTATTAATTGTTAATTATTAACTGCAAAGGCAACCTTCCCGCCATTCACCATCTATCGCGCATTCCGTGCCTAATTGTGCATTAGTTAAACTCTACCAATCTCATTAACAGCCTTATCCAAAGTGCCATCCAGACTCTGAATTGTCTTCTGATTGGCCTCATACGAGCGCATCACCGTTATCATCTCGACCATTTCCCGGACTATATTGACATTGGAATTCTCCAAATAGCCTTGACGGATATTGGGGTTAGCCGCCTGCTGCGGCGCCTCCATCGTCCGATAATAATTGTCGCCAACTTTCAGAAAAGAATTCATGTCCGTAAAAGTAACCAGCTGAATCCGGTCGACGAGAGCGCCTTCCTGATAAATGCTTCCGTCAGGCGAGACAGCGAACTCGCCCAGCGCTAACTGAATCGGCCCCGTTTCCCCCATGATATAGTGACCGCGGTCATCCGTCAGATATCCCTCCGGAGTCAGAGCAGCCGCCCCGTCCCGGGAGTACATCGTCCCCTGTGGAGTCTGGACGACAAAATAGCCCTCCCCGACCACCGCCATGTCCAGCTGAGAGCCTGTTTCCCTGAGAGCGCCCGTCTCGTGAATCGTCGAAACCGTGTCTACCCAGACGCCAAAGTTTGTCAAACCAATCGGGGGGCGCGGGTCAACTTGCAAATATTCCGGCCCATAATAATCATTCTCCCGTCGAATCAGCAAGGAATCAAAGGTCGCCGTCACCGCCACATCGCGCTTGTATCCATTCGTGTCGGCATTGGCAATATTATTGGAAACAACATCCTGACGATACTGGTCCTTAACCATTCCCGTCGCGGCGCAGTATAGAGCACGTAACACCTTTGCCACCTCGTTTCTTTCCGGAGAGTTTTCCCCGTATTCAGATTATCGGCAAAAAAGGGTGCGTCCTTAAGAACGCACCCTCGGCTATCAATGAAAGCCCCAAAGCTATTTCATTGTAATAATTTGAATTGTCTAGCTTGACTGAAAATAAATATTCCCGGATTTTCATGTAACGCTTATTTGGGCTATTCTTGTTTTTCAATTAATCGTGATATGGACTTCCTTGCCGAGACTTCGGGCGACTTTAGTGACGAAGTCCAAAGATGGATTGTAAGCACCGCTTTCAAAACGTGATATATTTGATTTTTGTGTTCCGACGCGCAGAGCGAGTTCCTCCTGAGTGATGTTAAGCTGGTTCCGTGCATCGACGATTTGAGCAATAAGCTCATAGCGAGGCTTCAGTTTCTCGTATTCAGCCTGAAATTCCTTATCCTTCATCAATCTCGCTTTGATATCTTCAAATTTGACTCCTGCCTTACTCATCGTTACACCTTCTTTCATAGTCTGTTTTATAGCTAGCCGCTTTAATAAGCTCACGAACGGGCGTCTTATTGGATTTCTTTACAAAACCGTGCAACAATACAAAAGTATTTTTTGCATATAGAAAATAAAATATTCTCGTAATATCAGATGAAAACTTCACCCGTAGCTCAAACAAACCTTTGTAACGTTCCCCCTTGATCACGGTTGAAAAGGGTGCGCGGATATTGATGCCCAGCTTCTTTAACAATAAAATGTCACTATATGCTTTGGCTCGCAGCTTAGGATTTAGCGACAATAGAAAATCTTCGACAGGAATCTCACCATTTTCCTTCTGGTAGAATTCTACTTCCCAAT
>CAZWXO010000118.1:7293-7541 GCA_964637885.1 uncultured bacterium | reverse complement strand
CTCCCGCAGCTTAAGGATTTGCCGGGCAGCCTCCGCTCCTCCCATTTCCGGTCCTAAATCTAGGTCCATCAGAACCAAGTCGATATCGGAGTTGTCTACAATCTCCTCCAGCGCCGCCTTGCTATCTTGGGCCACTATCACTCGATAGCCCGACCCCTCCAGAATACGTTTAACAACAAACGCCAAAGTCGCGTCATCTTCGACGAGGAGGATCGTTTTTTGTTTTACTTCATGCATTGCGCTCGCCT
>CAZWXO010000118.1:1468-7283 GCA_964637885.1 uncultured bacterium | reverse complement strand
TTTGCGGCAACACAGCAGGTTTTTTCCCCTATCTCCACGTTAATTCAAGCGAAACTGCCCCATGAGCTCATCCATTTGCCCGCCCGGTCTTCTGGAAAACCAATCATCAAGAGCACCCAGAAAAAATCTTTAATGCCTAAGCAAAATCGTCATTTTCTTTCAGCGATGAAGACACATTTAGCGGCTCCGGCTCCCCGGCAGGCCGTTTCCTTGGTATCGAAGGTATAGATACCCTCGGGATATTCTTTGCCATAGGAGAGATCACATAGAGCGGACACTACACCCTGGAGCATATAACATACAGGCGAAGCGGATTTGCCGTAATCGCGCAGAAACAGCTCGGCCTCGTAGCCTTTTTCCGCTTCCACGACAGCCCTTCGCCCCGGATCGACGTCGGTCAGCTGCCATTTTACCCACCCTAGGGCATTGCAGACCTCAATACTCGCGATTAGTTGATCCGTCGAATTCTCTACCATCGGCGCGATTAGACCATCCCACTCCGCCGAAGTCTGAATGCCGCGAAAGGTATTATACCCACACACCCACGCTGCATTGGTGAGAATTTTTTCGCCCTCTGAGCGAAAGGACCGGGGAAGCTTCTTGAGATATTTGAACGACAAAGCATTGTAAAATTCCGCAGAGCCACTGGAAAGGAAAACACCAAAAACGTCCATCAATCCATGCTCGTTACCGGAAAAGGGCATCCCGGAGACCCCTTCATAAATTACTTGTTTATTAACAGCCATTGTCATCTACCTCCAGTACTAATCTGGAATTCGCCTTGGGGATCGCCTTTAGCGAGGCACCGGGTCTGCACAACGCTTGCATCGGAGAGCTTTTTACCGAATGCGACACACCAGGCAGCCAGAGTGAAGGCGGCGCCAAAATCATCCACCGTATGGCTTTGCTTTCCCCATTTGTTCAAATAACCCTGCCCAAGATGAGAATGAGCCGAAACCGCTCGTCCGCCCGCAGCCGACACCTGGGAAAAATCTAGCTGCCCAAACCCAAGCTCGCTATATAGATAGGAGGCTGTCTCAAGAACCTTCCCCCCCGTGACACCTTTCGCCCGGCAGACAGTTTCCAAGGTACGGATAAAATCAGCCGCCGCTACAGCAACAAAAAAATCCTGCCCATCAAAAAGCGGAGTGCTTGTAATGGCGTGATGAATCAAGGTGTGATAATGATGACAATGCAGCACAAAATGCATTCCTTCAATCGTATGCTGGTTGTTGGTTTTATCAAAGCTCCGTTTCAGATCCATTGCAAATCCCCCCTACTTTATCCGATATCCGCTGATAACTTGAGCCAAATGCCCGCTATTAGCCTGCACAGTCGTAATATCCGACGAAAGACTCTCAGTGCGCTCTTTAATCTCAAGCGCTAGTCTTGAAAGATGTTCGACACTGGAAAGCACTTGCTCGGTGCTAGCTGTCTGCTCCTGTGTCACGCCGGCGATCTCCTGAATTGAAGATGAAAGTCCCTCAATCTCGACAGTAATAGCTTTCACATCGGATGATATCCCTTGTTCGGTGGTAATGATTGATGAAAAAATGTTATTTGCCTCCAGCACCGCATCATAGGTGTGAGCAACGTCCGCCGAAGTAACTGCGGTTTTCGAGCTAACCTCGCGGACTCCGCCACGCACGTTTTGTACCAAGCTGGAAATGGTCTGGGTTGCATCCTGGACCCCTTCGGCAAGCTTACGGATTTCCTCGGCGACAACCGCAAACCCCCGCCCGGCTTCTCCCGCCCGGGCAGCCTCGATTGAGGCGTTGAGAGCCAATAGGTTTGTCTGAGAGGCTATCCCGTTGATAACATCGACAATCTGATTGATCTCCTTAGTTTTCGCCTCGGTGTCCTCTACCACTGCGTTAAGCTCATCAAAGGTCGTTTTAACCGAATCTATCGAAGTCAAGGCTCCTTGCATCGAGACCCGCCCCGCATCCGAAACCTGACGCAGCGTCTCCGCCTTTGCTTCGATGCTGGCACTCTTTTTTTGTGTCGTCGCCGCCACGTCCGCGGCCTGAATGATATTAGCGGTGATTTGTTCTGAACCCTTGGCGATTTCAGTCATTATTGACGCTACTTCCGCAGTATCTTCCTGCAGCTGTTGACTGGAAGAAAGCTGCACTGCGGACGAAGCGCGGGCCTGCTTGGCGGCCTCGGTGACGCCTCGGGTCAGACTGCGGAAAAAGGCAATCTCGCCACCAAATTTCTCTGTCAACCCCTTCGCCGATGACATCAGCGTCCAAAAACGAGAACCTGGAGCCAGCCGGATTTCCTGGTCCAGCATATTCCCTGCGCTTGCCAGCCACAGGCCCTTAACATATCCCTCATACTCTCTGTTAAGAGGCCCCACAACAATAACAATCATCCAAATGAGCGCCAGTGTCACGGCAGCAAAACCAATACCGATAATCCCCGGTCCCAGCACCGCGGCGAAAAGCACCCCTGACGCCACAGCGCAGTACACAAGTACAACCCACATCTTAATTAATTGCATGACCTCGCCTCCAGTGCGTTTATTAGCAACCTGTCTAGGTCGCCGGCCTGTCTATCGCTTAGCACCACGCTATCAAGATAATCTTTGCCGCACACCCCCTTCAGGAGAAATCCTGCCCCTTGGCACCGACAATAGGGAACGGGAAAAGAATGATAGATTATCAAATTGCCCAAGGAAGAAAATTTCTGCCAATCATCCATCTCCAAGGGTCGGGTGAAGTAATAGCGAAAAACAATGTCCTGGCCTGTACAATTTTCTTTTTTTTCCCGCCGAAGTAGCTTTAACATCCTCGGGCAATCAGCTCGACGGCATGTAAAATCGCAGTCAAATCATCGACTTCATTCTCCGCTCCGAAACTAAGCCGCACCGTGCCACTGGGAAAAGTCCCTAAAAAGCGGTGGGCGAGGGGGGCGCAATGCAGGCCTCCCCGACAGTAAATCCCAAAGCCCTCGCGCAGCATTTCCGCCACCTCTTCTGCCGCCAGACCCTCGACATTGAAATTGACAAAGGGTAATTCACCTGGACCATGAATAAGCTCGACTCCCTCAAGGACCCCAAGGTCAGTGGCAAAATCGCATAAATCTTCCTGCGTGAAGCGCATAGGCCGGACAAGACCACCTTCTGCCGCAGCGGCTAAAAACCGTATACCAAGGTAATTTTGCGTGCCGGGCTCCAACCTCAGCAAAAGCGAAGCCGGCATTTCTTCAAGCTCCGACTGCATCCCACTACCTCCGGAAAAAACCGGCTCAGGTTCACACCGCGGCGAGATCAGCATCACCCCAAAGCCCGGATAGCCACCGACTCCCTTATGTGTCGGAAAGACAACGATGTCCGCCGGGCAATCTTCATAGTTAAAGGGAAGGCGTCCGATTGTCTGGGAGGCGTCGAGCAGCACCAAATGCCCAAAGCGATGCGCAAGCTGACACACAACCTTGCTACAGCAACCCCGGCCGGTAACATTTGATGTGTGCGCAATCGCGACGAGCCCAGGCAGGGCAGCCGATAACCGCACTTCAAGTTGCTGATAATCCACCCCGTCTGCGGAAAAAGGAATGATTTCCAGCGGCGTGCCGTTTTTCCGACTGGCCATAAAAATCGGGCGCAAACAGGAATTATGCTCAAAGGGGCTGACGAAATAATGCCGGACAACTCCAGCTATGCCTAAAATTGCCTTGTTGAGCAAATCGGTTGCACCAAAACCAAAAACCACACGGCCAGGATATGGAAAACCCAAAGCCGCAGCGATACTACACCGCGCTTCGTTCCAGTCCTCTTCCCGGCGATTGAACCAGGGTGTAGGCACCCCAAGCGAGCGCATCGAGGGAGAAGAAGCGGCGTAATCAGCATATAGAAATCTCTTAAAAGCCATCGATATCCCACCCAACGATTCCAGCTTGTCTCCAGTCGGCTTATCTTTACCGGTGGCAGGGTAACCAACCACTCGGACAACTGATAGAGCTTGTCACCGTAGCTATCCCCGACGCAAGAGGAAAAATCTGTTTTTACGCATTCTGTGTTTGACGCTCAATACTACGGTAATTGCCAAAAATAAGCGACGCTCTTTGTCGTTAAACTGGATCGACAGCAGCTACCGCTTCCTTTTCAGCGCTACTGAGAATTTGCTCCAGCTCCAGCAAAACGATTAGGCGGTTGTCGATTTTTCCGACCCCTTCAAGATATTCCCGGCCGATTCCTCGATGGTCGTTACAATTATCCGGCTGTCGTCGTCGTGCTCTTTCTGGGAAAAATTAAAACGTTTACGCAAATCCACCAGGGGAATTACCCGCCCCCGCAAATTAATAATCCCTTCAACAAACGCCGGAGCATTGGGCACCTTGGTGATTTCCTGCAACCGGACAATCTCCTGGACTTGAATGATGTCGACCCCAAACTCTTCGTCAGCAATTCCAAATACAACCAGCTGCCTCTCAGCCATTTTCGTCATCCTCCTCTAGCTCTGATTGTGCGTTTCAACATCCACTTAATAGCTTATTCCGGTGTTGCAACGACCTCTGGAGAAACCCCCCGGTGAAAAACGGCCGGAAGGGCCACCTCATTGGCCAGCTCCGCCATGGAGGCGGCGTAGCCACGGCGGGAAAAGATGCGATACATCCCATCCAAGATATCTTCCTTGCTTTTAAACATTTCCCCCTCCAATCTATATCTGGCATGCGTACGAATAATTGTTCGCATACATGCCTGAAATAATGCCCCCAAGCTAGGTCATTTCTCTTACTTTTTATTTCATTATTTTACTCTCGGTCCTAAAAAAATACAATATGGTAATTTAAACTACAAGCCGGTGCGGCACCGATCAGACAGATCAGACAGGGGGACGGTTCTTCTGTCGCACTTTTTGATGGAGCGAACACGGGGACTTTTTTAGTGGTTTCAAACCGTCTCCGTGTTCGCTCTCATTTTATCTCATTGCCCGGACTTTAGTCTGGCGGCGGCCGTTTTCAGGCTTTGACTACTCTGGCCAATTCGGCTGAGCAAGTCCATCTGTAACTGAATATTAGCCAAAGTCTCTTGGATGCTGGCGGCGTTTTCTTCGGCGATGCCCTCCAGATTCTCGATGACCGACGCCACTTCCTGATTTTCCGCCGCCATCTGCCGGGAAGAGTCTTGCAGGCGCTCTAAGGCAGCGCTGGTCACTTCCACTGCCTGGGAGATCCCGCTGAATTTAGCTTCAGTTTCCTCCACATAGGCTTGCTGCTCGTCGGCAATACGGGAAACCCTCTCCATCACGTCGACGGCGTGCTGCGATTTGCCTTGGAGAAGGACGACGATCTCGTCGATTTCCTGAGAGAAACGCCCCGATTCTTCCGCAAGTTTTCTAACCTCATCAGCGACGACGGCGAAGCCACGTCCAGCTTCGCCCGCCCGGGCAGCTTCGATGGCAGCGTTGAGGGCAAGTAAATTGGTTTGCTGGGCGATGCTCTGAATCATTTTGCTGGAATTAGCGATAGCAGCAGCATTAGTGTTTGTCTCCACCACCACCCCATGCACTTCCCCGGTGATGCCGCTGTTCTCCCGGGCTTTTTCCCGAAGCTGGCGAATGACGCGGGTGCCATCTTCCTTCAGGCGCAAAACCTCCTGATTCCGCTGACTCATTTCTTTAACCAGGACCAGATCCTCTTGAGTCTTGATTTGCAGCTGACGGGTCTCCTCCATCCCCTTCTCGGTTTTTTCCACCTGGGTGACGGCGTTGGCGGCAATTCCATCCATGGCCTGAGCGATTTCCTCCATGGATTGCCGGAGATCCTTGATGGCAGTGTCCAGCTGGAAAGACATCTGATCGACTTCAAG
>CAZWXO010000118.1:1171-1458 GCA_964637885.1 uncultured bacterium | reverse complement strand
GATGATGCCCTGGGATTGCTGCATCAAGGCCTGCTTTTCCTGAGATTCAAGCCGAGCGGTTTCCGCCGTCTGGTGCAGATCCCCCATAATCTGGCGAGAGATGAGAAAGACCAGATAGATGCCAACGTAAAAACCGATGGCCACACAGACCTGGACCACCAGATCCGTGGAGTTGCCGGCATACATCCCCAGCTTAAGGTTGCGCAGGATGGCAGCGACGCTGATCAGTGCTGTAACGGCAGTAAAAAGCAGGGTGAATGGCTGATCGTTTTGCAAAAAGCAAACTA
>CAZWXO010000118.1:0-1161 GCA_964637885.1 uncultured bacterium | reverse complement strand
CTAGCAGAACCGGAAAAATAAAGAAGAAACTGAGTAGGGAATTGGCAGTAAAAAGAGTATAGATATAAGGGACAAGAAAGCTCAAGATGATGATGTACTTGGCAAAAGGGTCGGCAGTGTCTTTGCGCACGAAGAACTTGAAGCCCGTCCAACCATAGGTGAGGCAAAAAAGCCCCCCCAAAACGGCCAAAACCAGAGGCGGCCGCGTCCCCTTCAATACTTCCATCAAATAACCGGCCAGTAGGATGGTGTACAAACCCAAGGTGAAATAGTACGTCATTAGATTGCCCCGGCTCTTTAAGTCCATGAAAATTCCTCCCATCAATGTCGCCTCTGGACCAGCCATAAATGCAGGCCCTGATGGCAAGACAGCGCACCATCCGGGGATTTACGCGGGTTTTACCGCCGCGTTCTCTCCAGGCCGTGGATCATCAGGCGTGCGCTCGCTGTTCTAGTTGTGGCTTCACAACAAATGTATAGATAGTTTACACCGCTGGTTGAAATTTGCATAGCTGTATACATCGATAAAGCCGACAGACAGGGGCGGAGCAATGCACAATTAGGAACGGACGGGGATTCATTTCAATTAACAATTAAGATTTAACAGTTAACAATAGATGTACAAAACTCTGTTTTGTAATTAACTCAACTTTCCCACCTTTGTACTATACACAAACCCGGGTCAGACGTGGCCGCTCCATGGAGGGAATAGTCACTGTGAAGATGGACAATTCGCAGAATGGTTGTCTCCAGTTTCCTATGTCCTTGGGGTCGCCAAACACAGACCATCCAGAGCGAACACGGGGACGGTTCTTTTGTCGCACTTTTTGATGCGCACCAATTTGAGAAGGGGAGGAAACGGGGCTTCAATTAACAATTAAGGGTTAACAATTAACAATAGATGTACAAAACTCTGTTTTGCAATTAATTTTGAGGGGGAATAAATTCATATTATGCGGAACCTTGCATGGCAAGGCTCTGCCAAGATATAGCCATTCTTTTCTCTGTGCCTTTACGTCTCTTTGAGAAATAAATCCCCATTGGAGGAATTGGATGCGACACGGGGACGGTTCTCCTGTCGCACTCAGCTGCAAAAGTGCGACAGTAGAAGAACGAAATCGCTTCGCGATAGCAAGAACCCTTTACCGCCGAAGCCGCCTT
>CAZWXO010000117.1:0-7626 GCA_964637885.1 uncultured bacterium | reverse complement strand
AGAAACGAGGGCAGTAGCGCTATTAAAAGCCAGGGGCGGCGAAGCCGTTTAAAACCGGCAGTATCGATTTGGCTGGCAGACAATAAAATCACCTCTCAGGCAAGCATCGCTGCGTGTTTTTTATAGATAAAGAAAGTCCTCCGGTATCTTTTCGCCGATCTCGGCCAAATTCATCTCCTCTAAAGTGCAGCGAAGGTGTTTTTCCATGGCCTTGGCGCAGCCCTCGGAGTCATTATTCTGCAAAGCATTAATGATATCCTGGTGCTCGTTGATGCAGGTAAAAACCTCGATCTGAAAAAACGGATCAAAGAGGACAAGAAAAATGTTGGTCCGGCTGATGATTTCCTGCACATACTGGTTAAGCATCGGATTAGCGCTAATTTCCGCAATTTTAAAATGAAATTTATCGTTCAAGCTATAGTATTCATCGACATCCCGGGCTTCACTGATGCGTTTTTCCTCTGCGATCATTTCGGAAAAGTCCGGCATCATTGCCTTGGTAAAATTCTGGGCGGCCAGATAAGCCGACTTCTGCTCAAGGCAAGAGCGAACGACAAAGGCATTATGAATTTCATCAATGCTGGGATTGACGACGAAGGCGCCTTTGTTCGGAATCATCTGTACAAATCCATCGTAGACCATCCGCTTTAAGGCAGCGCGCACCGGCGTGCGACTGACGCCAAGCTGCTCGGCGATCGTCGTCTCGACCAATTGACTGTTGGGACGAATGTAGCGCTTAGCTAGCGCCGTTTTTAATTTTTGATAGACAGCCTCATCCATGCTGACTATTTTATTTTTATCGATTACCATTCTTGTTCCGCCATTCCTGTAGATTTATGTTTAAATATCCATTATTATAACCACTTGTCGGGCTAACTGCAAAAGAAATAATAGTCAAGAGCGCTTGTACTGTAAAATAAATGGTGGTAGAGCAATTTGCGACGTTTCTGCCCCGCCTACTTTGGCGAGACACAAAGAGAGACGGCCTCCTTAAAAAGGCCCTCTCTCAATTCTCGGGCAACGATGACAATCTGCCTAAGTGTCTGCGGATTCTGCAACCTTGTCTCCAGCACTACAATAAAACCTGCTACTAAGCTGCGTCGCAGCGAGACACTGCAAAACTAAAATTAATCTATTCCTCTTGAATATGCCCTTCAACCATTCCAAAGTAGTACTCCTTGGCAAGAGCCGGTAGCAGAAAAGTCATTCTACGCTGCGCCAACTCTTCCGGCCCAAGCAAGGCCTTTTTCTCAGAAGAATCGAGCTCCGAGGTCTCAAGGTCCTCGTCGGCGACAACACTGCAATAATCATAGCCCCGGTGATCGATGATCCGCAGGATGCGCTCTAATACTTGACTCACCAAAATTGTATTGCAGGCATTGATAACTGTCATCGAGAGTATCACTGCTTTGGCCTGCTGAACATCTGTGCCGCGCCTCCGTGCGCTGGCCGCAACCGCATCTGTTTCCATCTCACGAATCGCATCCAATCGGATCTTGAGCCGGCAATCGTCGTTTTCACATGTCAGCCAGGATCCCGCCTGGATCGCCTCGTCAATGGGTATTTTAGCGATCATAGTAACCCCTCCTTACCCATTTGCGCGATTACATATTTGCATCCGTGCATTATCAGACATCTCCAACGTATTTGTCTGGTACCTTTAATGTCGTCAGGAATCCTGCCAAGCTTAAGTGTAAAAAACGCCGGCAAAAGAAAAACTTTTGCCGGCGCTAAGATTGTTAGATGCGAAATCGTTGTGATTAATTGGAGAACTCTTGCTCCGCTTGAGCCACAATATCCCGTAAGGTTTCGGCAACGCTGTCTGCCAGCGGCTCCGGCTGATGCGTCGCAATGATCTCTCGAGCAAATTCGTTGCAGCGGGTATGCATATCTTTGCTGCCCGCTTCGATCCAGGCACTACGAGTATTGCGATCGATCAAAGCACTCTGTGACTGACAATTCTTAAAATTGTCAAATGTGTGCTGTTGTGTGACAAACTCGCCGCCGATGCCGACCTCGCGAATAACATCCACGGCCATCGTCGCGTCGTTGACCGGGACGCCGTCCAGCATCCGCCTGAGCATGCGGACAAATTCATTATCAGCAACCAAAAGACCGAGATCCATGGTCATTCCCAGCTCCACCATTCCAAGACCGTATATCATGTTGGCGCCTGCCAACGCTGCGGCCATGACTGTCAGAGTCCGTTCCTGACCTGCCTGAAGGTCACCCAATTTACTATCAGTCTAGGAACCAGCTAGAAAACTAGGAATCCGGTAGCGCCGGGCCATCGTCGCCACACATGCTCCCAGCATCGCCATTTCAGGACATCCCACCGAGGCGGTGCCGCGGCGCATTTCCATCATCGTCGTCGAGCTGCCGTAGATATTCGGGGCGCCTTTTTTAGTCAATTGACTAAGGCAAATGCCAGCTAAAACCTCGGCGTTATGTGTTACCAATGTTCCGGCCAAAGTGACCGGGCTGGTCCCGCCAGCTAGCGCCATCGATAAAACGTTGACCGGTAAGTCGTGTCTGGCGTAGGAAATAATCGTCTCGCAGGTTTCCTGCGCGATGGACAAAGGACTCTGCGGACAAACATCCGCTGAAATAATCGGACGATGGCGCAATTTGTCTTTGCCCCCGGCGACTGCTGCCGCCATTTCTATCATCAATTCCGCGTGGCGGAAAGAATGAGGTGCGGTGCTGCAATGTTTGGTGGTATTGGATGTCATCGCTTCGTAGTTGTGCAAGCAAAAAACTTCCTGATTGACTTCCCGAGGGACAACCGGACAATCCAAAATATCGTACTGATCCAGATAATCCACCAGCTTGGCCACGTCGACTGTGTCCTGCTTGGTGGAGCTGCGAATTTTCCCGTCTTTCAGATCGACAACTTGGACACCACAACTAAAGTTGCAAAAACCGACTCGTTTGCCTCCCATGATGAAATCATTTTTGGGATCGCGGGCTGCCAAGACTAAGCTTGGCGGCGCTGAACGAATGCACTCCTCGACAACATGAGCCGGGAAATAAACTGTCTTTGTGGCTTTATCCACCGTACAGCCCCCACCGTGATAGATTTCCAAGGCGTCGTCACTATAGACTTTAATCCCAGTAAATTTTAGTACTTCCAAAGTGGCATCGTGAATGCGATCAATGGCTTCTTCGGACATACAGCTGATACTAAAGCCTTCAAACATGCCTTCTCCCGCTGCTTTACTGCGTCGCAAAATAACTACCTCCCTTTGCCGTCAACTTATCCGACCTCCGTCGGTCCTGTGCAGATTGTACCACACATCGGGTGTATTGCATACACTTATTGCATACAATTTAACGAGCTGTATCTGAATGGCCAGCTGCATCTATTTTTCCCGAGCATGCCAATGTTTTAGCACAACGAGGTGACTTGCAAATAGCATTCCAGATGCTGCGCAAATGCACTTTCTCTTGCTCTTACCACAATGTCTTTATATAATGCTTACTGAAAGAGGTTGGCGATGTTTGTTGAAAAATTACTTTGTTTAATAAAGGATTTGGGTTTTCGCTTTATCAACGACGATGTCATGCGGGTCGCGGCACAGACGACCTACTATTTTATTTTTGCACTGTTCCCCTTCATGTTGTTCTTAGTGACGATGATCGGCTTTATGCCCCAGTTTGGGCAAGTGGCTAATCTTGACTTCATCGCTGAACTGATTCCGCGGCACGCTTTCACTATTATTAACGGACTATGGATTGAAATCGTCGAAAACAAAAACGGCACGGTGCTTTCCGCAGGCTTTATTTTTGCTATTTGGATTTCATCGGCTGGGGTTCAATCCTTGATCAGTGGCTTTAACCGAGCCTATGACCAAGAGGAAAACCGGCCCTATATCTTTGTCACTCTGACGGCGGTAAGCTTCACAATACAACTGGGCTTGGTGATAGTTTTATCCTTGGTTTTAATCGTGTTCGGTGAGATTATCGGGCACTACTTAATGACATTCCTGAACATCCCCAGCCCTTCCATCGCCATTTGGAACAACTTTCGCCTCCTGATTGCGATGCTGGCTTTATCGATCGCTTTTATTTTTTTGTATCACAGCACCCCCGCCTGCCGCCTGAAGCTTCGCGAGGTTGTGCCTGGTGCCTGTGCGGCAACGCTGGGATGGCTGGGGATTTCGGTGGGTTTCTCGATCTACGCTAACAATTTTGCCGATTACTCCATCATCTACGGGAGTTTGGGCGGGGCTATCGTCTTAATGCTATGGCTATATTTGAGCTCAATTATTATTTTGTGCGGGGCTGAACTGAACGCTGCCCTGGCTTTTCAAAGAGAAGGCCGGGAAAAAACCCGGCTGCCTCGTTTTTGAGTTTGGCAATTGTTTTTGGAAATGCAGAGGACCTCAATCAGATGGTGAATATTGCCCTTTCCAGAAATTAATCTTCTCCATCACTTCCTCTATGCGCATTGGCTTACCTAACAGATCATCGATGCCATGCTGGCAACATTGCTCTGCTTCATCCTGAAGTGAATAGGCTGTCAGGGCGATGATCACAGAGCGAAGGCCGCTCTTTTTTTCCATTAGACGAATCGCTTCTGCGACCTGGTACCCATCGATATCAGGCATCTGAATGTCTAAGAAAATGACATCGTATTGATTGTCCTGGCAGGCCTCTAAAGCTGACTTGCCATCCTCAGCAGTATCGACGTCCATGCCGGCCATGGTCAACAGTTTTTTTCCATAAATCAGCCCGACTGGATCGTCATCGACAAGCAATATCCGCCCGTTAAATTGCGTAAGCTTGTTCTTTTCCTCCCGTGGGTTAGAGGATGAGACGGCGCTAGGCTGGCTCAAATGAATGTCAAAGGAGAAACAACTGCCTTTGCCTAATCGACTCTTAACCCCAATCTGTCCGCCCATCATTTGGACAATTTTTTTGCTGATGGATAAGCCTAGTCCTGTACCACTCATTTTTTTGCCATAGATATTGCCAACTTGACTAAAATCCTGGAACAGTTCCCTGACGTCAGCCTCGGCTATCCCAACACCTGTATCGATAACAAAAAATTTCAGTGATATCATTTTATCGTCAATTTTCAAAAGTTTAATCTTGAAGATGACGCGGCCACGGTCGGTAAACTTGACAGCATTTCCTAATAAATTCAATAGCACCTGCTTGATGCGAAATGCGTCACCCCAAAGTTCATCAGGAATGGCGTCGTCTATGATCAGATGAAAAGAAATTTCTTTTTGAAAGGCGATGGCTTTGGTAAGATTAAAGGCCTCTTGAGCAAGCGCCTGCAAGGAAAAACTGGTGTTTTCCAATTCCATTTTTCCCGAAACCATCCGCGAGTACTCAAGAATGTCGTTAATGATTTTAAGTAGTGTTTTTGCCGAATAATTAGCCATGAAAAGATACTCTCTCTTCTCAGCTTCATCCGTCGACGACGTGGCCAGTTCTGTCATGGATATGATGCCGTTTAAGGGAGTTTTCAGCTCGTGACTCATGTTGGCCAAGAATTTTCCTTTGGCAAGATTGGCTGCTTCGGCTTGTTCCTTGGCAGTTGCCAGGTGCTCGGCATCTTCTAATATTTTTTCATATTTTCGTGCGTTATCCAAAGCTAGCGCAAACACTCCAGCCAAAAAACGCAACAGTTTCAAGTAATGTGAAATAAATTTAGGCAAAGGTATTTCATAAACGTCTAGGACGCCGAGTAAATCTCCGTGATAGCGGATATAGAGACGAAATGAAGCTTCATTTGCCAGCATGCGGTAGCCGCCGCTTTCGTTTATCTCGAGATCAGTTATCTCCTCGCAAATGAAGGCCTGAGGTATTGTTTTTGCGGCGCCGGTTTTGCCGGATTGAACTGGAATAAACGCCAACTGCGCTGCACCCGTCAGCATTGTAACCGTCGAAAAGATTTCATTGATGGCGTCTTCCTGAGTAGTTAGCTGGCTGATTTTACCTGTGATATCGACAAGCATCGCATAGTCGGCATTCTGTCGTGATTGGTCCTTGATCTTCTCACTTTCGAGGCGCAGATTATTCCGCAATAATTCCCTCTCGAGATGTAGCTGAAGATGCTCAAGACCCACCGGGACAATCCGCCAGGGGATATCGACGTATGCACTGAATTCCAGCATTTTTTTAGTGCAGTCGCCGTACATACCCGTATCGAGCAAAACCAACTCTTTGGCAAATTCGCCAAAAAACTGACGCGCCGTCAACTTGTCAAATTTCCAGCGCTTCATTACCTGGAATTTCCATTTTTCTAACCAGCTTGGACTGACGATATATGCTCCCGACGCCAGCATTTCTTCAACTAGCGTTTTATTCAGCAACCAAGACAGACATTGTGGAAAACGGTGAAGGTTAATATTATCATGATTTTGGACATCATCACAGAAATCAGGACATCCATCGGAGATAAAACAATCCAATGCAGCACTTTGAGCAAGCCATTGCTCTGCCCGCCTAGACATTTTCTGCTTAAGACATCCACCGCTCATAGCGCAGAAATCGCCAAAACAAGCGACCTCGGCTTCGATGGCCAGCTCAGCCAAGATAGCTGAAAATTCCCTTCGATAATTAACGCAACAAAGCAAGCGGCGCGAATCTGCCACAGCTCTATTGCTCCCGCAGCAGCGGATAACTGCCCCATTTTTTAACTGTTTCCATGATGGCAAATAAAACGTCATCGCTGACTTGAAAAGGAATCTCGCCATGCTGATCCGCTAAAATAAACCCGCCGCCGGTCGCAGCCTTGGCGATGAGCTCCCTGACCTTTTTTTCGGTCGTCTCCTGATCCCAAGTGCACATTTCAATGCCATTCAAATTACCGATAACGGTTATCTTACCCCGGCATTTTTCTTTGATCGCCTCGATGTCCTCCACACAGCTAACTGCAACGGCGGCAGTCCCACTGGCGATGATATCATCCAGAATATCCAGACACCGCCCCGAAGCAAAATGAAAGGCCGTAGCTCCTTTGATGCCGGCAATAGTCTCCCGCGCAATATCCCGTCCGGTTTCCTCGTAAATCTTTGGAGGAACCATTGATGGAGATGCGACAGGGTCGAAATAGGCGATGGCAGTAGCTCCGGCTTCGAGCTGTGCGTTGGCCCATTCCGTAGTATAGGCGATATTTAGGCGCATGAGATGCCAAAATAATTCCCTCTCCTCGAAGATTAAATCTAAGTATTGATCAAAACCCAGCTGTATCGGCGGCAAGGAAAAGGGCGAGATGGCCACGCCCAAAATTGGTATCTCCTCTTTGGCCTGCACTTTCAATTGACGGATAGTTTCAAGAATATCCTGCAAAAGAGGAGAGTCAGCTACTCTCGGTGATGTTGCCCTACGTACCTCGGCAAAATTTTTAAAGACCGGCGGTCCAGCGTTAGGCGGGCCATCGTCGTAAAAAATCGCTTCTCCTCCCCAAGCGATGAGCTCGGCTGCAGCATAATAAAAACTATACAAACAATCATGCCCAAACTTTTTCTGCAGGCGTAGCTGACCTTCAACAACATTGGCAGGCTTCGTAAAGTATTCTTGGATACTCAGGCCCAGTTCTTTTGCTCCGTGCAAAGTCAGAGTCAGGAAAACCGGGACTCGGTCGGCTTCCTGATGCGACAACGCTGTCAT
>CAZWXO010000116.1:1649-7699 GCA_964637885.1 uncultured bacterium | reverse complement strand
CGCTTTGCTCACCGCTTTAGAAAAGGGCAAGGAAAACGGCATCATGGTCAGTGTGCATGCAGAAAATCCTGACGCTATCGACATGTTGATTAAGAAATTTATCTCCCAGGGCAAAGGCAGCGCCAAATACCACTATGAAAGCCGCCCCGAATGGGTGGAGGCCGAAGCCGACATCCGGGCGATTCACTGGGCAAAAACCTTGAATGCTCCCCTTTATATCGTACATTTGGCAAACTATCAGGGGATGGACGCAGTCACCCTCGCTAAGGATGCCGGGTTCCCCGTCTATGCCGAAACTTGCCCGCATTACCTCTACTTCACCAAAGAAGTTTATGATCGCCCCGATGGCCGCAATTGGGTCTGCTCGCCTCCGATCAAGGGTGCCGAGAGCAAAGAAGCCTTGTGGCAGGGTATCGCCCGTGGCGATATTTCCACTGTCGCCACCGATCATTGCCCATTCCAGAGCTTTGAAAAAGACTGGGGCAAGGATGACTTCACGAAGATTCCTAACGGCTGTATGGGTGTCGAGAATCTGTATCCCTTCATGTTCAGCGAAGGCTACATGAAGCGCGGCCTCACGATTAACAAGGTTGTCGAGCTAGTCTCCACCAACCCGGCCAAGCTGTTTGGTTGCTTCCCGGAAAAAGGTACGATTGCTGTCGGTTCCGATGCCGATATCGTTATTTTTGACGAAAACAAAAAATTCACCGTCAGCAAGGACAATATGCATTCGGAATGCGACTACACAATCTGGGAAGGTGTCGAGATGCAGGGCTATCCGGTCATGACTTTCTCCCGGGGTCGCAAGGTATTCGACAACGGCGAATACGTCGGCGAAAAGGGCTGGGGTAAATTCGTCAAGCGTCGTCCATTTGGCAAACTTTAAACGCCTGTTCATAAAATCTGTAGCGGAGGGGAATTATTCCCCTCCGCTTTTTAATTTAACTTACCCCGATAATGTGTTAGGATTATATCGGAGGTATAAAAGCAGGTTATTGAGGAAAACCATTATTTATTCGCTAATTCTATCACTCTTTCTGGTGGCGAGCGGCTGTGGTCAGCCGGACACCAGCGACAATGATATCGATGCTGCCGGGGATGCGCCAGTATATGGCGGCATCTACCGTTATCCTTTAAATAATGACCCGGCGACCCTTGATCCCGTTTATGTCATTGACGGTTACCAGGGTGCGGTGGTGGTCAATATCCACGAAGGGCTTGTCGGACTTGACGAGGAATTGCAGCCAATTCCGGCCATCGCTAAATCTTGGGAAGTTTCCGATGACGGTTTGACGTGGACCTTCCAGCTGCGCCCGGATGTCAAGTTTCACGATGGAAAAGCCCTTAGCTCAGCGGATGTCATCTACTCGATTCATCGCCTGCTCGATCCAGCCACCGACTCGCCCCGGCGCAATATGGGGCTGTTCTTGGCTGGGAGCCAGGCCTTCGCTGACGGCAAAGCTACTTCCATCAAAGGCCTTTCGGCCCCGGATGCCGCTACCGTAATCATGCGACTTGAAGTGCCCTTTGCTCCGATTCTCTCTGTCTTGACAATGCCGAATTTCGCCGGCCGTCCAGCGGGCAGTGGTGCCGAGCAATCGGAGCAACCTGTCGGAGCCGGCCCGTTTCGCTTTGCTGAGCGGACCAAAGGCGAGGCTATCAAGCTGGTTCGCAATACTGCCTATCACGGGGCAAAGCCCTACCTGGACGGAATCACTTATGTCATCATGCCGAACTACGAAAGTCTGATGCGCGATTTTGAAACCGGCCAGCTGGAGGAAGCCGAGCTAGGGCTGGCCGCTGAAGAGCAGGAGCGCCTTAAGGAATCTCAGGGGATGCAGTTTATCACCCTCCCGGTGTGGGGAGTCGATTATATCGGGATGGACACCCGTAAGCCGCCGTTAAACAACGTCAAGGTGCGGCAGGCGATCAACCATGCCATCGATTGGAGTCCTTTTTTCGATGACACCACCTTTCAATCCAAAGGAATCTTGCCTCCGGGAATGCCTGGCTATAACGACAAACTAGCGGGGTACGCCTACGATCCCGACAAGGCGCGTCAGCTACTGGCCGAGGCGGGGTACCCCGATGGTCTGCCTGGGACCATCGAGCTTTGGACGAACAACGATTACGGCTCCAGGGCAATTGTCGAGTACATCCGCCAGCAGCTCGCCCAGTCCGGGATTCAGCTCCGGTTAGGGCTGATGGAGTGGAACGATCTGACGGATAGCGCCGACCGCGGCGAACTGGCCATGTTTCAACTAGGCTGGGTTGCTGACTATCCCGACCCTGATACCTTTCTCTATCCGCTATTTCATTCGGCCAATTTTGGCAAAGCCGGCAATAGCACCTGGTACTCCAATCCTAAGGTCGATCAGTTGCTGGATCGAGCACGACGGATGCCGCTAGGCGATGAGCGCTTGCTACTGTACCAGGAAGCCGAGGCCCTCATCGTCGCTGACGCTCCCTGGGTTTTGATGTATCACTACACCAGTACGGTCGCTCTGCAATCCTGGGTACACGGCCGCATTTTCACAGGGCTTGGCGAAGGAGCGCTTCCTCTGACAAAAGTTTGGCTTTCTCAGCATTGACTTATTCCTGTTTACTGATATAATTGCTAATGCAAGTGCCGAGGTGGTGAAACTGGCAGACACGCGGTATTCAGGGTGCCGTACAGTAACCTGTGTGCGGGTTCGAATCCCGCCCTCGGCACCATATTTAAACACTTGCAGCCGCTCCCAGCCGGGAGCGGCTTTATTTATTTGGTGCCGTTTTTTATCAAGGTGAGCATTGCGGTATCGCATCAAAGTGATATGATATAGGCGAGAGGGGGTCATACAATGGTAGATAAAACCACCGTCGGAGCAAAAGTCCCTGATTTTGAGCTCGCCGGTAATGACGGTAAAATCTATACTCTCGGAGATTTTGCCGGGAAAAAACTCGTTCTTTACTTTTATCCCAAGGACAACACCCCAGGATGCACCAATGAAGCGCTGGCTTTCAATGCTAATCTTGAAGGCATCGCCAAGGCTGGGGCGGTCGTCGTCGGAGTCAGCCGCGACACTGTCAAGTCCCACCAAAAATTCGCTGAAAAATTTGGACTGGAATTCCTGCTCTTAGCCGACCCAGAAGAAGCCGCCTGCCGGGCCTATGACGTTCTAAAGGAAAAGACTATGTTTGGGAAAACAGTCCTTGGGATTGTCCGCAGCACCTTTATTATTGACGAAGCGGGCATACTCTTGCACGAATTCCGGAAAGTCAAAGTAGAAAGCCATATCGAAGATGTCTTAGCGGCTTTGTCGGCCTAATCCTGGAAAATTGTCTCGACAAAAAATCGAAATATATCGGTCTTTTACTTGCATAAGATATTGTCAATTGGTATAATACACCTTGCGCTTGACTCTAAGTCAGCGTCAAAATACTTTGTTGCGGAAGTGCTGGAATCGGCAGACAGGCGCGTTTGAGGGGCGCGTGGGCCACGCCCGTGCGGGTTCAAGTCCCGCCTTCCGCACCACTAAAATTAATAACTTTGATATAATGAGAAAGTCCAGATTTGCTGGGCTTTTTCGTATTTTTAGGGTAAAAAATTTGTTTTTGTGTCCGCAAATGTGCATTGTTCAGTGAACACAGAGTTATCATGAAAGTGCGTGCAGACGTCGCTAATTTATGATACAATAAATCTACCAATTGGTTGGAAGTATCCGGCCAAACGGTGCTAATTAAAAGCCAATCTGATAATCGGGAGATTTCCGGATTAGAGGTAAGCGGCCGCATAAATGATTTTTGCTATCATTATTGCCCCTGCGCTTGCCGTGGGGGCTATTTTTTATGAACGAGAGAAAGGTGGAGGATGCAGTATGGAAGACGCGAGGTTAGGCATCGTCGGCATAGTCATTGAAGATCTGGAAAAAGTTAATCAGGTCAACGAGATTTTGCATCAGTACGCGGAATTGATCGTCGGACGGATGGGGGTCCCCTATAAAAATCGGGGGGTGTCCGTGATTGCCCTGATTGTGGATGGATCGACGGATGAATTATCCGCCATGACAGGCAAACTGGGCAAAATAAGCGGAATCACCCTCAAGTCCGGGTTGATAAAAAAATGAGCCGGGCGCAGAGTGAGAGGCATGAGGTAATTGTCCGTGACATCATTCACGGCAAGGAGGCCTCAGTTGACGAGCTCGCCATGCTCTTAGAGGAAGCCGACGACGAGATGCTACGCCGTCAGGCGGGGGATTTGTGTCGCGCTAGGATGCAGGGGCAGGTGCAGCTGCGGGCAATTATCGAGTTTTCCAGCTATTGCCGGTGTCACTGCACCTATTGCGGACTTTTTGCCGACAACGCGTCTTTGCCGCGCTATCGGATGACCCGCGAGGAAATTTATGCCTCCGCCCAAGAGGCCTATGTTGCCGGCTATCGGACCATCATCCTCCAATCCGGCGAAGATCCCTTCTACGACGTAGAGATGATTGCCGAGTGTATTCGCGATATTAAGGGCCTCGGAGAGATTGCCGTCGTGCTGAGCATTGGCGAAAGGCCAGCCAGTGAGCTGGAAAAGTGGTATCAGGCCGGGGCCGACCGCTATTTATTAAAGCACGAGACCAGCGACGCTAGCCTCTATCGACAATTGCATCAGGGAGCCAACCTTTCCCAAAGACTAGCTGTCGCCCGCACGATTAAAAATATCGGCTATCAGCTGGGCGGTGGCTTTATGGTGGGTTTGCCGGGGCAAACATTTTTGACCTTGGCCGGGGATATCCTGCTCTTGAAATCCCTAGGAGTGGAAATGGCGGGGATTGGCCCCTTTATCGCCCATCCGGCGACGCCGCTGGCGGGCAGCCCCGCTGTTAATCCGTCCCTGTGTCTGAAGGTTTTAGCCCTGGCGAGGATTGTGCTACCTCAGCTTCATCTGCCGGCCACGACGGCGCTGGCGACGCTGGATACCGCCTCAGTCGCCACGGCAATGCAGTCGGGAGCCAACGTTATCATGCGCAAAGTTGAGCCCGTCGGGTATCGGGGCATGTATGACATCTATCCCAGACCCAAGGCCGAGATGCGCAGCGTCAAAGAACAATGGCGCATCGACGAAGAATTTATCCGCTCCCTAGGAATGACCGTGGATCAAGGGCGCGGCGATGGTTATGAATATATTGCAAAGGTAGGGGATCAAAATGTATAGTCCAGTTGAAAACGAAAAATATCGGGCTGAGGAGTTCATCGACAATCAAAAAATCGCGACCATCATCGAAGCTGCGCAGACCGGCTCTGCCGATCATGTAGCAGTCCGAGGCATCATCGCCAAGGCCGGGCAGGCCGCAGGACTAACGGCAAGCGAGGTGGCTGTCCTCCTGCATGTCGAAGATCCGGTCTTGCTGGAGGAAATGTTTACCGCTGCTCACACCGTCAAAGAAAACATTTACGGCAAAAGAATTGTTATTTTCGCACCTCTCTATGTCAGTAATTATTGTGTCAACAATTGTGAGTATTGCGGCTACAAGAATTCCAACGACTCTTTCCCGCGACGACGGTTGTCCATGGAGGCGCTTCGGGAGGAAATCCGTATCCTCCAGGCGATGGGGCACAAAAGGCTGGCCCTGGAGGCGGGGGAGGATGCCAATCACTGTCCACTCGACTACATCCTCGAGTGTATCAAGGTCATCTATGCCCAAAAATTTGACAATGGCGTTATCCGCCGGATCAATGTAAACATTGCGGCTACAACGATTGACGAATACCGGCAATTAAAGGCCGCCGAAATCGGCACCTATATTCTCTTTCAGGAAACCTATCATCGGGCAACCTACGAAAAGATGCATCTCAGCGGGCCCAAGCACAACTACAACTGGCACGCCACAGCGATGCACCGCGCGATGGAGGCGGGGATCGAGGACGTTGGCCTAGGAGTCCTGTACGGGCTGTACGATTACAAGTTTGAAACTATCGCCATGCTGCTCCACGCCGAGCACCTTGAGGCCAAGTTTGGGGTGGGTCCACATACCGTCTCGGTACCGCGGCTGCGGGCCGCTGAAAATGTCGACCTCAGCAAGTAC
>CAZWXO010000116.1:0-1639 GCA_964637885.1 uncultured bacterium | reverse complement strand
CGGGCTGATTCTGTCGACCCGGGAGGAGCCGGTCTTTCGCGACGAGATTATCAAACTGGGCGTTTCCCAGGTCTCGGCAGGCTCATGCACCGGGGTCGGCGGCTATACCGAGGAATCGCGCCTGGAGCACAAGGAAAAGCCCCAATTTGAGGTCGGCGATCATCGTTCTCCCGCGGAGATCATCAAAAGCCTCTATCAGGGCGGCTATATTCCCAGTTATTGCACGGCATGCTATCGTGAAGGTCGCACCGGCGAACGTTTCATGGCTCTGGCCAAAAAAGGACAAATTCATAACGTCTGTTTGCCCAATGCTTTGATCACCTTCAAGGAATACCTTCTTGACTACGGCGATGCCGAGATGCAAAGCCAGGGGCAGGTTCTCATCGACCAGGCCATCGAAGATATCCCCAAAGCCGCTGCCAAGCGCGCCACTCAGGAAAAATTAGCCCGGGTAAGCGCTGGCAAGCGGGATGAACGATTTTAAAAAAGGGCGGAGGTGTGAAGACATGGGTGAACTACAGCAAACCCCGGGGGCCAATCGGCTGCATATCGCCGTCTACGGCAAGCGCAACGCAGGGAAATCCAGTATTATCAACGCCCTAAGCGGCCAGCAGGCGGCGCTGGTGTCCGAAGTGGCAGGGACGACGACTGATCCGGTCTACCGTCCCATGGAATTATTGCCCATTGGACCCGTCATGCTCGTTGACACAGCCGGCCTCGACGATGAGGGGGCCATTGGCGACCTGCGCATGAAAAGAACCCGCCAAGTCATGGACAAGACCGATCTGGCCTTGCTGGTCTTTGTTCCGGACAGTGCAGATTTTACTCAGGAGATGGCTTGGTACGAAGAGCTAAAGCTGCGACGGATCCCAATCATCGGCGTCATCAATAAAAGTGATCTGCACCAATTTGACAGCGCGGCAATCGAGGCTGCCTTCCCGATCCCCTTTGTCCGCATCAGCGCCCTGCTCCAGCAAAATATCGCTGAGCTCAAGCAGCTGATTATCCAGCATGCTCCGACGGATTACGAGGAACAAAGCATTCTCGGCAACCTCGTCCAGCAAGGGGATGTGGTAGTGCTGGTCATGCCCCAGGATATTCAGGCCCCCAAGGGCAGATTGATTTTGCCCCAGGTGCAGGTTATGCGTGAGTTGCTAGACCGCAAGTGTATTTGTCTTGCCACCGTCACTACCCAACTGGCGCAGACCCTAGCAAAGCTGGCCGGACCGCCGGATTTGGTCATCACCGATTCGCAGGTTTTTGACATCGTCGACGGAATCATCCCGAGGGAGGTGCCTTTAACTTCCTTTTCCTTGCTCATGGCAAGGTACAAAGGCGACTTTGCCCTCTTCACCAAAGGCGGCCCGGCCATCGATGCCTTGCAGCCGGGCGATCGCATCCTTGTCGCCGAGGCGTGTACCCACCACTCTCTGGAGGGTGACATCGGCCGGGAGAAGTTGCCCAAATGGCTGGCAGAAAAAGCTGGCGGACCTTTGGCAGTCGATGTCGTTGCCGGGGTTGATTTCCCCGACGATTTAAGCCACTACAAACTCATCTTGCATTGCGGGGGCTGCATGCAAAACCGGCGGCAGATTCTTTCCCGACAACTCCGGGCCGAGAGCCAGGGGGTGCCGATGAC
>CAZWXO010000115.1:5462-7723 GCA_964637885.1 uncultured bacterium | reverse complement strand
GACGCATGTCGTCCCGGTAAAAATCGTCCAGCCATTCAAAATTTCAATCCACGCCCCCTGTGAAGGGGGCGACAGATCACGGGCCTCGCTAGCCTGTTTAAGGATAAAATTTCAATCCACGCCCCCTGTGAAGGGGGCGACAGAGCGCGGTTCTCGCTGTCGGTCACACTCTCACATTTCAATCCACGCCCCCTGTGAAGGGGGCGACCAAGCGGAATTTTTAGGGGTTATGTCACGTTCGGATTTCAATCCACGCCCCCTGTGAAGGGGGCGACGCGGATCACTCCGACGACGGGGAGGCGAACGATGATTTCAATCCACGCCCCCTGTGAAGGGGGCGACATATATGGGGAGTATCAACAGAGAGCGCCGCAAATTTCAATCCACGCCCCCTGTGAAGGGGGCGACGCTGGGTTGCAGATGCGCCAATACATGGGGAGGAATTTCAATCCACGCCCCCTGTGAAGGGGGCGACAGATGCCAGCGGCCACGAACACCACCTTGGCGATATTTCAATCCACGCCCCCTGTGAAGGGGGCGACAATGGCCACCTCTGTGTTGCCAACGTTCCACCTGAATTTCAATCCACGCCCCCTGTGAAGGGGGCGACACAATGCTGCGGGTGCAGTCGATGCCGTACCCCGATTTCAATCCACGCCCCCTGTGAAGGGGGCGACTTCGGCGTGACTATCTCTAGTCCTGCGGTCAATTATTTCAATCCACGCCCCCTGTGAAGGGGGCGACGTTTGCTCTAATGGCGCAATGTCCTAGGATCACGATTTCAATCCACGCCCCCTGTGAAGGGGGCGACGCATCAGCCTAGGATGATAGACTTGAGCAAGACCATTTCAATCCACGCCCCCTGTGAAGGGGGCGACTTGCAGCGGCAGGACATGCTGGCGCTCGCCCATCTATTTCAATCCACGCCCCCTGTGAAGGGGGCGACGGCAAAAAACACAAGAAATATGCTTCATACATATGAATTCTAGCATTTCTATATTTATTTCTTGTTTTCGCACCATTCCATATGCTTATTTTATACAATGATATACAAATTTAGTATGCATTTTAGGTGCGAATCTCTTGTTATTTTTATGTTCACTCCCTTTTCGCACTAAATTATTAAAACATCCTCGACATCAAAGGACTCTTTCGCACCAATATGCACAATTTTATTCTTATAATTATTACCCAAATAATAAAACCGCAGACTATCTTTATCCTTATCCATAATTTGTTCGAGTATATGTTGAACTTCACGACATTTGGCTGCGTCTAACACGCATTCGAATACTGAATTCTGAACTCGTTGTCCATAATTGACACATTGCTTTGCGATTTGACGAAGGCGCTTCCTGCCTGCTGGTGTTTCTGTATTGACGTCATAGGTTATTAAGACAAACATTTTATGCCTACTTCCAAAGAAATGGTGGGTAACCGTCTATATCTCCACGAATAAACCTTGCCAATAACATTGCCTGCACGTAAGGAACAAGTCCCCATTCAATCTTCTCTTCTAGAAACGGATGTGTAATAATCTCCTGCTTTTTACTTTGCCACAATTTAAGCATGCATCTTCGAGTCTCATCATCCATTATTACCGCGCCATTTTCTTTTAGACTAAAACCAGTTTCGTGAATCTCTCTTTTATTAATTAAAGAAAGAACGAATCGATCAGCATATACGCTTCGCAGCTCCTCCATCAAATCAAGCGCAAGGGAAATTCTTCCGGGCCTATCTCGATGTAAGAAACCCACGTAAGGATCCAAGCCAACCGTGTCCAGCGCAGCTGAACAATCGTGGGCTAAAAGTGTGTAGACGAAAGATAGCATTGCATTAACATTATCTAGTGGCGGGCGTTTATTCCGGCAACGAAAATAGAAATTTTCCTTTTGCTGAAGGATTAGATCATCAAACACACTAAAATACTGTGATGCTGCCTCTCCTTCATAAGCTCTAAGTTTTCGCTTTGCTGAACTAATTTAAGTGCATTCACAAGAACTTTCGAAACACTTTTTAGCTTATCTACATCCAATCGCATCGCATAATCACGCGTTGCTCTTTCAATCACCCACCTTGTATTGTAAATTTTACCGGTAATTATATTTTTAGCAATCGCAGTGCTTTTCCCATCATCATCAGAAATTCGATACTGGGACTTTCTTAATGTTACGTTACCATGGGCTTCCCCAACCACTCTAGCTAAAAATTTACCGCTTTGTTTCATAAAGCTTAATGCAATATTACGCTTCGCACACGCC
>CAZWXO010000115.1:2469-5447 GCA_964637885.1 uncultured bacterium | reverse complement strand
TTCAACAATTCCCTCAAGATTGTGTAAAGGAATCCTCGAAATTTCAGATCCCTCTTTCAAAACAACAATGTTTTCTCCATCCAGTGACAAATATGTGTCTGGAGAAGTAACGTACAGCGTGTTTAACAATTTTTTCATTCTGCTATCTCCAAAATGGTCTTCTTAATATAGCGAATGCCCGAGGGGTTTTTTAACAGCTTCGGCATACAATATTCAACCAATGAACAAGCTTTACACCGTTTAGAAGGCTTAACTTTGGGGGTATATCGCTTTTCATATACTTCATGCATTTCTTTCGCAATTATTCCTACTCTTTCCCGTAACCCTTCGTCCAATTTGACATTATGCCTGTGCTTTATTTCACCATAAAACAAAAACGCTTCAGGAATATTACACAATAACATTTCTTCAAGACATATGGCCTGAGCGCATAATTGCAAAAGGTCTGATTCGTCATCCTTCGGTTTTCCTCGCTTGTACTCGATTGGAACAGGTTTATATGTGCCCTCTCTTCCATAAATTTCTACTCCGTCAGCGGCCTTTTGCAGTTCCACTACATCGCAAGCGCCTGTTAAACCAAGCGTACGAGAATAAATAGGCATCCCTCGTGAAATAATTAAATCGCCACGTTTTTCCTTTAGCGCGGTATCATGCGCTTTCTTATGAAGAATCTCTCCTTCAATTGTGCGAAGATTTTCGTGCCATTGCTGCTCAATGTGAATTAATGCCCATTGCCTTTTACAAAACACGAAATGCTGTATTCCTGACAACAATAAAAAATCTTCTTCTTTATACTCCATTAAATATTTCCGGGGCTAGCCCTTCCAGCGCTTCGTGCGAAATAGCATAATCCTCCAAGCTTTTAGGGATCTCTGTAATCGGCACGATTTTCAAACTTCTATGTACCTTGGCGGATGAGTACTGACCCATCTGAGCGTTATGTTTCCACCAATATAATTTGCAAACTTCCATGCTACCATCAGGTCGGGCTGAAGAGCAATCGTTTTCAAAAAGTGTTTTTAATGTTTGTTTCACCATTTCACTATCTTCTTCAGTAAAGCCCGTTTTTGCAGCAAGCTGAGTGTTAATGCTTCCATAAATTACATAAATGCCAAACTCGACTCGATGCTTCATCCCCATTGTATCGGAACTTTTTTTATCTGGATCTTTTCCTGTTTCACCATTGACACTTTTTGTAATTTGCATGCTCGATATTTCGATTGGTGAAATACTCACGGCTGAATGGATTGAAACGGGACCTCTAATTCCAATTGAAACAGAATTATCATCTTCAGCCTTTTTAAATGCAAATACTTGCCCAAAGCTTCTTACATCAATCCATTTCTCACAGGCTGCTATTGCATATAATTCTTTATCTTTAGCTAATTTCTTAAGTTCTGGACAGCCATCGGCCCGATCCTTTAAACTTCTAAACCCATCATTTCGCCTTTCATCCGATTGTACAAATATTTCTTGCCCCAAGTCTTGGAAACGATTTCGAATCTTTCGCTTGATACAGACATCTGAAATTTCACCAAAGCCATCATAATTCTCTCTAGGCCTGTTCCCATTTAACGGATCCCCATTAGGGTTTGCATTCTTAACCGAAACAACCACCGCAAAATCAATTTTCTTCATCAAATTACTCATGTTTGTTCTCCTCTTCATTTATTTTTTCTAATTTACTTTTTTGGTTGGCTTCAATACTTGCATTTTTTTGCTCAATAAATACTTGCCTCTGGGAATAATACCCCAAAATATAACTATCCTCTAACTTCTTTACGCTGTTAAATTCTTCATACGAAATTGTTGAATTCACTCTTGTCATTAATTCAGCTAAATTAGTCACCTTTGCGCCCAACCTTGTCATATGAGGCTTAAGTTTATCTGTAATAATCCCCCAAGTTTTATAAGGATGAAGTTTAAATTGATGCATTAGTCTCTCTGCGTTGGTATCTCTTTTTTCACCCGTTGTGTTTAATGACCACGCTTCAATTTGTTGTGCGATTGCTAAAAGTCTACCAAAGTTATAGCTTCTATCTCGCTGATTTTCATCAAGTGCCATAGCCCAAACCTCCTTAAATTTATCATTTTTATGTTTCCGTACCAATGCACATGTTATCGTTAGCGCCTTCTCCCATTCCCATTTTTCCATTGAACCAGGATTTGAAATACGATTTACCGCTGAATTCACAAAATCATAAGGTAATCTTGCTCCATCAATAATGCAAGGCAGCAAGCGTTCTACCGCTGATTTTTTTAAAGCATCGCTTATTTTATCTCCATATGCGGCTAATGCTATATCTTTAGGCGAAGGCGCGCCAATAAAAGTAATGTACTTTACATTTGGTTTCCCTTTTGCATCTAGGCCATCTTGCATTTTTTTATATGTATGTTGCCAAATACAAGTCTTATGCCAACGCTCGATTCTGTCAAGAAATTCTGCGCCATTTAGTTCCCGATAATACGTAATCGCTAAACGACCTTTATCTTTTAAAGCTGAATCAAGTCCCATTATGACAATTTCAGCCTTTGTGTCTAAATCGCATCCGTAACCTGCAATTGCCTTGCTAAGGCGCTCCGCAAATCCTTTTTCTGTTGGTACTATTGGCGTTTCTTCATTCCCAAATATACTATCCTCCGTATCTTCCAGTGGCGCTGGCATTTCTTGATTTTTAGTTCCCCATGCGATGATTACTTGATCACCGTTCTTATACCCTTGTTTTTCTATTAGCCAGCGCAAGGCATTATGTGCCTTTTGTGTGATCTCGTCCCCGACACTGACAACTTGGCTCTTGTCTGAAAACCGCCCCCGAAAAGTAAAGCCAGTATCATCGTTGGCTGAAATTAATTTTGCTTTATCTCCTGTATGTCGCACTTTAGCAGGGTGTTTTTCGGAACAAGGAATTTCTTGCCCCTTTACGTAGCATAATTCTGAACTTTTTTGAAGGCTTAAATAGTAATTTGTGTAGCTTTTA
>CAZWXO010000115.1:1560-2451 GCA_964637885.1 uncultured bacterium | reverse complement strand
CAGGCATGACCCCTGCCCAGAATCACAACCTTTAGCTCTTTCTTCTTAAGATAACTAAGCACTATGCAAACCTTTTTATTACTGTGCTGCGAATTGCACCACCCCTCCAGTTGCTTTATATACTCAGTATAAAATTCAACTGACTTCTTCCTTAACACATAGTCTGAAAAATCACCTGCGACATATTGCAATTTATCGCAGAGTGGATGTGGAGGTGCTTTTGTACCGCTTCTTGTTGCCGAATTTTCGGTAACAGGAATAATTGTAATCCCTTCATTTTTCGCTAAAACCCTAGCTCTTAAGAATTCACCATTTCCATTAATCACCACTTCAATATGAGCGTTCTGTGTAGAGTGAGCAATCGGAAGAAGCGGGGTTATTTCTCGTTCATTATCACATGCCGATTTTATAACTCCTACTTCTGCACTGCAATTTTCGTAGGTATCATAGAGTTTCCTAAGCCAACTCATTTCTCCCATCCCCTCAATCAAATTCTTCTAAGCCATTAGAATTGTCCCTATTAAACACTTTAGCTTTCATAGAGGAAAGTTCTCTTTTAATCGTGCATTCATTTGGTTCAAAAAACTGAATATAACCATCGTTCATAACTGGAGTCCACAGTCTGGCCACTAATTTATCTTTACCTGTTTCATCCGGATAATCAAAACCATGAAACATCAAACCAAAGGACAATGAGCCATAGTTATCATAATCCCCTTCACCTTCGCCAAAAATACAAGGTTCAATATAAGCTTGACATTCTCTAGTCCCTAAAAATACATCGCGCCTGCCTCCGCAATTAATCATCCTTTTGGCAATTAGATAATGTTTGTTTTCATTTCTATCTGATGCCAAATTTGGGCGATTATTATTCCATTCGAAATGTGCCCG
>CAZWXO010000115.1:1106-1550 GCA_964637885.1 uncultured bacterium | reverse complement strand
TCAACATTAGAAAGATATGTATAAATAGATAGAGTATTTGGCGGATTTCCATTAAAATTTACTGGCCTGACCCCTTGAGATTGTGTTTTTATAAAATTCATAACCCTTACTTCATCAATAACCCAGATTATGGTTGGCTTCCAATAAACGCTCTCAAGGATGCCCTTTAAAGCTTGATAGGTGGGCACCTGATAGGAAATTTTTTCGCCCCCGATTCGATTAATCGGGTCGCTAAAAAGGGCATACCGTCCACTAACTTTAAACTCAACGATGTTTTTTCTTTCCATTTATTTTCGCTCCTTAACAGTTATAAAACTCCATTTTTTGCGCTTGGAACGTTACACCGATATCTTCTCGGTAAAAATCCGCCCTAAGTGCCAGTATGGAGTTATTTCTGAGCCCAACGATCCCTCCCATCTCTTCAAGTTTTCTTTTTTCTCCTTC
>CAZWXO010000115.1:432-1096 GCA_964637885.1 uncultured bacterium | reverse complement strand
GAGGTACTACTCGATGATGAACTAACACTGCAGTGTTCTTTGTGAGATTCATGCGATTTTTTATGTGTTGTATGTTTGTGTGGTGATTCACTATCACTTGATACATTAATTAAATTTCTTTTAAATACTGCTTCAAATCACTTAAATTGCAGCTACCATTAATCAGTGTTATTAAATCTGCACCTTCACCAAACGGCACAATAAGCCCTGTTGTCTTTTGATCAATAACGGCAAAATTATCTCCTGCTGTTTTAAAGGCCTGCTTTAACATTAACTTTGATTGAATACCATTTCTGCTCAGAAATTCACTTGCCGCCGTAGAATTATTTGACAATATTTCATATAGTGTTTTGTCATTATTCGCTTTAGCTAGTGTATAATCCATTTCGGCACTTCGAGCATAAAAATAGAGATCATAATACCTTTTCATAAGTTTTACAGAGAGTAAATCGTGATCAAACAAACCAGGGCTTTCTTTATACTCATCAAGCACTTGTTCAGTGTATGCCTGCCCCATTTTAATATCTCTTAATTTATCAATACTTTCCCCCGCAATGTTAACGATATAAACATTGCCACATGGACGTTCGCCGTTCCGGTTGCACCGCCCTGCTGCTTGAGCAATGCTATCTAGCCCGGCAAGCGCCCGTATAACACATTCAAA
>CAZWXO010000115.1:0-422 GCA_964637885.1 uncultured bacterium | reverse complement strand
AGTTGAGTACTAATGCATATAACTCGTTGATTTTTCAGTTTCGCTTTCATTTCTTCTAAAATGCGCATACGATGCGATGGGCACATTCCCGTACTTAGATGAAACACTAAAAATTTTTCTTCTTCGGGCATTGCATCGTTTGCCCTCCGAATCTCTTCAAAAACTTCTCTGACTAATTTTTTAGTGTTTAAAATTACCAGTAGGCTATTAACAGACGTCAAATTTGCAGGCATTATTTTATCTAAAATAAAATCACTAACCGAGGAAACTGTGTATCCCCCCGCAATTCTGCTATCAAGTAGATTAACCCGTTTAAATGATATAAATTTTTCCTGCATATTTTGGATCATATTAGCATTTCCACTCAGTTTCAATGGCATTACCGCCGCTGATAAAAGGGGCTGCGTTGCTGTACAAAGGAC
>CAZWXO010000114.1:0-7780 GCA_964637885.1 uncultured bacterium | reverse complement strand
ATAGATTTCGTCGGAAATTATCAGGACATGATGTTCTTTAGCAATCTTTGCTAAGGCAGCTAGCCTCTCCAGGGAATAAATGCAACCGGTCGGGTTAGAAGGCGAATTAATTATGACAGCTCTAGTTCTAGGAGTAATAGCCGCCGCAAAGGCCTGTGGCGTTAAAAGAAACTTGTCCTCCTCAAGGGTAGGGATGATGACCGGCTTGCCTCCCGCTAGCTTAACCTGCTCCGGATAGCTTACCCAGTAAGGTGCAGGGATAATTACCTCTTCCCCGGGATTGATAATTGCCTGAAAAAGACAATATAAGCCATGCTTAGCTCCACAGGTAATCACAACCTCGTCAGCCTTGTACGTCAGCCCGTTATCCTGCAGCTCCTTGTCGCAAATTGCCTTGCGCAACTCAATTATCCCGGCTGCGGCTGTGTAGCGGGTAAAGCCGGCATCGATGGCCTTTTTTCCCGCCAGAGAAATATTCTCCGGAGTACCAAAATCCGGCTCCCCCGCGCCAAAACCTATTACATCGATCCCCTCGGCCTGCATCTGCTTAGCCTTCGCTGTAATTGCCAAAGTGATTGACGGTTCTAAAGTCTGCATCCGCTCTGAAAGCTCCATTACATCGCACCTCTTAAATTTCTAATATTATTATCCCTGCATTGTAACAAATAACCCGCCTCCGATGATACGGTGACGGGCCATGTATACAATATATTTAGCTAACACCAACGAACTACTTCACGTGAGCGTCCATACATTCCACGAGGGACCCTTCCTTGAACGTATCATTGAATAATTACGTCAGTTACAACTGATAAAAATACGATTCGCTATTGTTTATAAGTTATAAACGTGATAAAATTTTAACAAAGAAAGGAGGATGTGAAATGGTCAAGCGCGAAAGCTACATGCGTCGCATCCGCCCTTTTATCGGGAGCGATCTAATCAAGGTGATCACCGGGATGCGACGGAGCGGAAAGTCAGTGATGCTGCAGTTGATCCAAGAAGAGCTACTCACATCGGGCGTATCTGCCGAACAGATTATCCCGCTGAATTTTGAGAAAATGACAAACGCAGCCCTCGGGAACGCCGCAACGCTGTACCAGGAGATAATTTGGCGCACCAGTAAGCTTTCCGGCAAAACATATCTCTTTTTTGACGAAATCCAAGAGGTCGAGGACTGGGAAAAATGCATCAATTCTTTGAGAGTGGAGCTCGACTGCGACATCTATATAACCGGTTCAAACGCTAAGCTCTTGTCGGGAGAATTAGCCACATACCTGGCCGGACGTTATGTGGAATTCGTTGTGTACCCCTTTTCTTTTCAGGAGTTTAGCGCGCTGTACGGCACACTCTTTCGCGACATTACTCCCCAGACGGTTTTTAATAAGTATTTGATTGCCGGCGGAATGCCTTACTTGTACCATCTTCGCTATGAAGAGGAATCTTGCCGGCTTTACCTCCAAGATCTTTTTAATTCGGCAGTCCTCAAGGATGTGGTGAAGCGAAACAATATTCGGGATGTTGATTTGCTGGAGCGAATTATCGCCTATCTAACAGCTCACGTCGGGACTATTTTTTCAGCTACGGCGATTTCCAAGTATTTTAAAAGCGAGGGGCGCCTTGTCGCTCCAGAGACGATTCTCAACTACATCAGGGCATGCGAAGATGCTTTTTTATTTTACCGGGTTAAGCGACATGATTTGATAGTGAAAAAAATCCTGACTGTCAATGAGAAATACTACATCGCCGATCATGGCATTCGGGAAGCGATATGGGGCGGCAACATAAAAAACATCAACTTAATCCTTGAGAACATCGTCTACCTGGAACTCCTGCGCCACGGATACCAAGTAACCGTGGGCAAGGTTGCGGAAAAAGAGATTGATTTTGTTTGCACGAAATCCGGCACAAAACTATACCTCCAAGTGTGCTATCTTCTGGCCGAAGAAAAAACCGTCTCCCGGGAATTTGGTGTTTACAGCGAGATTTCTGACAATTTTCCCAAATACGTAATCTCCCTCGACGAGCTGGATTTAAGCCGCGACGGGATCAAACACCTAAACATCCGCGATTTTTTATTGGCGTCAGAATGGTAAGTGATGATAACCCATCCGCTATCCTCTATTTCTAACCTTGATCACTAATCGTTTTCTCTAGCAACTGGGATGTATACCTTCTTCAAAGGAATTAATTTTTGAGCGTTCTTAGTATAACTTGAGAGCGTCACAAATAATCCGTAGTAACCTTCGCGCATTGCACCTTTTAGAGAGGGTAGATTGCGCCTCAGCAATGCAAATTCGCGAGCCGCAATTACGGGCAACATATCTCGCCCTATCGTCAAATCGGCGTCTTTTTTCAAAATGCAGAGGCAAAAAGAAATGGTTTCGGCAACTTCATGACTCTAAAACCCTTTAAAGTCAACGGATTGCCGAAACCATAACAATTATCTCGCTGCATTACCCAGGCCAGCTGGCAAGTATACAATATATTTAGCTAACACCAACGAACTACTTAGCGCGAGCGTCCAAACATTCCGTGCGAAACGCTTCCTCGAGGGCTATCGTGCTGAATGCTTAATCGAAGGCTTACTGCCTGATCTTAAGCGGCATAAATAGTTTTTCCGGTTTTTATAATTTCTTCGCAAAAACCGCTGGGATCATTTTTTAGTTCTAGAAGGACAGGTTCAATTCTGATTTCTATATCTCGTCTTAAGCGGTATAGTCTCTGAATCTTTTCCCAGTATTCTTCACCAACTTCATTGCAGATGAAGGCAATATCAATGTCGCTATCTTCACTAGCAGTGCCCTTTGCGTAGGACCCGTAAAGGACTATAACCTCTGGCTTTATAATATCTAATGCCAGTTCGGAAAATTTTTTGGCTTTCAAGACAGCTTCTTTATAATCCATTGGAGTGCCTCCTCTGTTTGGTTAATAACCTCGACGCATTTTTTCTTATTCAAGAGATTTAAAAGCCGGTCTTTCACCATCGGGTATCGGGCCTCAATATTAAGCGGTGTTAAAAAATCAAGAAAATCTTTTTGTGATTCGCTCATTTGTTTATATAGTTCTGCTTTTTCCGCTAATGTTAAAAGGTTATGTATGTAAGGAGGGGCCTCATTCTTTTTGAATGAATAAAATGCTTTTAGCGCTTTTTCAATTACTTGATGGCACATGAATCCGACATAAAGAAACCTTTCTGTTTCCAGCATGGCTTTTGCAGTTTCCATATCGTATTTAGCGAGATCGCACCAATATTCTACTTGTTTCAGACTGCTCACTCCTTGTCACTGATGCCATATTTTACTATGAGAAAAGCCAGTTCATATCAGGAAGATTATAGCATAGCTTAGGACATGATTCACATTCAACGCTCCTTGTGTAACCTAAGCAACAGTGGGATGATCCTCCAATTCAAATGGAAATACACGGAATGTTGAGAGGCTTCGTGCCGCTAGAGAAAAAGACATTGCCTTGAAAACGTCCCTCTCTAATGTATCATCGAATAATTACGTCAGTTACAACTGATAAAAATACAATTTTTCTTTCTGTACTTTAAACCACCTCTGCAAAACAAGCCAAAAAAACGGCGCCAAGTCTGCTTTGCTAAAACGAATTAATTCTGACTCAACACAATTCCTTTTTCCTGCAAGAAGTCCATCAGAAGCTTGCCAGTGTTGCCAGTAATCTTGAGACACGTGGTTAAGTGCTCCCGGCTCTCAAATGGGTGTGTGTTCAGCCCGCGGCAGCATGTTGTGCCAAATTTATCCACGAAGCGGTCATGGAATTCTCGTGCATATTCATAAGCCGGTTCGCGATCATCATCCTTGGAAACTCTGCCTTTAACCATGTTTATTGCCAAGACAGCTCCAGTGAGAGCCCCACAGGCGCAGCCCGCTTGACCGATTCCACTCCCAAGGCCTGTCGCCAGTTTCACCATGGCCGGATCCATCTCGGGATCCAGGTATTCCCGAAAAGTTAAAAAAATCGCCTCTGCACAATTATAGCCCTCCTTGAAGTAGTTACCCGCTTTATTGCGGGCTTCAAGGCTTAATGCTTCATTCATTGCCAAACTCCTTCTCCAGACTAACGCCTGATTTATATTTCTAACATCAATATTATCACATATTAGAAGATTATTTGCTTAAATAAGAAACCCCGGCAGCATCTGCTTCCGGGGTTTCAGTCAAAACTGCCATTCAAGAAAACGGATCACGTGTTATTTTACGTGGGCATCCAAGACCTTGATTTCTTCGTCAAGAATATCGATAATTTTATCAATTTCTTCTTTTGTGATGACCAAAGGAGGGCAGAACATCAGAACGTTCCAATGCAAGAGCACAATGATTCCTCTGGCGCCAAGATTCTTGTTGAGCTCATCCATCGGGCTGGCTCCGCCACCAAAGGGGCACATCATCTCTTTGGTTTCCCGATTTTTAACGAACTCGATTCCCCAGAACAGACCTAAGCCACGCACATCGCCAATCGAAGGATGCTTGTCTTTTAGCTCATTGAGGCGCTTCCCGACGTACTCACCCATCTTGGCCGACTTCTCAATTAGATTTTCATCCTTATAGATGTCGATGACAGCGCTCGCCGTGGCAACGCAAAGAGTATGTCCACTGAAAGTCAAGCCGCAGGAAAGCATTTTGTCATCGAAGTAATCGGCAATCTCTGTGGAAACAACCACAACACCGAGAGGCACATAGCCACCGGTCAGGCCCTTGGCGGTGGTGACGATGTCTGGCTTGTAGCCATAATTCTCAAAGCAGAAATTTTTACCGGTGCGGCCCCAGCCAGACATAACTTCGTCAGCAATCAGAAGAATTTTGTGCTTCGTTAAAATTGCGCGGAGCTTATCATAGTACTCTTGTGGAGCCGGGAACAAACCATTGGATCCAACCGAGGATTCGATAATCATCGCGGCGATGGTTCCAGCGCCTTCGTATTCAATTATTTCTTCAACGTGAGTGGCGCATTCGATGCTGCATTTGCCATACTCTTTCCCAAAGGGACAGCGGTAGCAGTACGGATCAAAAGCGCGGATTACGCCCGGCATGCCAGGCTCTGTCGGCCAGCGACGCGGGTCACCCGTCAAGGTAATTGCACCCATAGTCGCGCCATGATAAGAGCGATAACGAGCGATTATTTTGTTTTTGCCAGTAAAGTAGCGAGCCATTTTGATCGCATTCTCATTGGCTTCGGCCCCTGCGTTGGTAAAGAAGCATTTGCCGAAATTGTCAGGCATTAAATCGATAATCTTCTCAGCACAAATCGCTTTCTCTTCCGTCGCAAAGCTCGGTGCTGCAAAGGTCAACTTGTCAGCCTGTTCTTTGATTGCAGCTACTGCCTTAGGATGTTGGTGCCCAATGTTTGCATTGACCAACTGGGATGACAAGTCAATAAATTCCTTGCCTTCGGGAGTTCTTAGGTAAATCCCCTCAGCAGTGTCAACGACAACCGGGTTCACCTTGCATTGTACCGACCAAGAAAATAGATTAAACTTTCTACTTTTCTCGACGATCTCTGCGCTTGACAGCTTGCCCATATTGAAAGACCCCTTTCCCTGACTCTTATAGATTAGAGCTTGACAGCTCAGAGTCTCATAATAATTATCCCATGTCTTAACGACACCATGCGATTCATTTTTAAAATAATATGCAAGTTTTAAGCCATGACTTTATCTGCTCTGGGCGCAAAAAGACGGAACAACGGCATACCAACGCGTCATATTTCTGGCGCGCAAAAAATCCGCAATTCCGCCCTATTACTCTCTCACACTCTACTGACGATTATAGACTGACGCCAAGATAAAATCAACCAATTAATCGGACTATCTTAACGACTCGCTCGCCGCCGCAAGTTAGCGTCCAAGATGGCTTTACGCAAACGAATCGTCTGTGGCGTAATCTCCACTAATTCATCGTCGTTAATAAATTCCAGTGCCCACTCCAAAGTCAACTCCCGCGGCGGAACCAATCTCAGCGCATCGTCTGCTCCAGAAGAACGCATGTTGGTCAGCTGTTTTTTGCGGCAAACATTGACGTCGATGTCCATTTCTTTTGGGGTCTGTCCTACGACCATCCCGCTATACACCTTGACGCCGGCTTCGATAAACAGCTCTCCACGTTCCTGGGCGTTGTACAAACCATACCCGGTAGTTTCCCCTTGCTCAAAGGCCACCAGTGCTCCATTAGCTCGCTGGGGTAATTCTCCTCGATACTCGCCATATTTTTCAAAAACATGATGGACCACTGCGGTTCCCCGTGTCTGAGTCATAAGCTCCGAGCGCAATCCAACCAAACCGCGGGAAGGAATACGAAACTTGATCCGATTGGTGCCGTCGCCCATCGTATGCATGTCCAGCATCTCGCCGCGACGACTGCCCAGCCGCTCCATCGCCACCCCGATGTACTCTTCCGGTACATCGACAGTTAATAATTCTAATGGCTCCTGCCGCCCTGTTTCGGTTTCACGAAAGATAACCTGGGGCCTGGATACTTGAAATTCGAAGCCTTCCCGACGCATATTTTCAATTAGAATCGAAAGATGCAACTCCCCACGTCCAGATACTTCAAAAACGTCGGGTGAATCCGTCTCCTCCACCCGTAAAGCCACATTTACCTCCAGTTCTTTCATCAACCGGTCCCTTAAATGGCGGGATGTGACGTAATCACCCTCGAGGCCGACAAAGGGAGAATTGTTCGTTGAAAAACTCATCTGGAGCGTCGGCTCGTCGACGAGGACAGCGATGATCGGCAAAGGACGTTCCGGCACGGCTAAAGTGTCACCGATTTTAAAATCACCCAAACCACCGACGACAGCAATATCGCCAGCTTCGACTCGATCGACAACTGTCCGCTTTAATCCCGAAAAGGAAAAGAGCTGGCCGACTTTGGCCCGGTAAGGGTCGCTACCTTCACGGCACACAGAGGCTACCATGCCCTGGGCGACAGCCCCTTCGTACACACGACCAATCGCCAGGCGACCTAAATATTCATCGTAAAACATCGAGCTAATCAACATTCGCGGCAGAGGATTATCGCCCACATGTGGAGCCGGCACTGTTTTCAGAATAGTCTCAAAAAGTGGTGATAAATCCCCTGATCGGGCATCCGGGCTTAAGGAGGCATATCCATCCCGGGCGGAGGCATAGACCACCGGGAAATCTACGTGGTCATCTTCACTGGCAAGCTCGAAAAAGAGTTCCAGCACTTCGCTCTCTACTTCAAGGGGGCGGGCTTCTGCCCGATCAATCTTATTGATAACGACCACAATTGCCAGACCCATCTCTAAAGCCTTGCGCAATACAAAGCGGGTCTGGGGCATTGGTCCGTCAAAAGCATCGACTAGCAGCAGTGCCCCGTCAGCCATTGAAAGTGTCCGTTCGACTTCACCGCCGAAATCAGCATGACCTGGTGTATCAATAATGTTTATCTTTGTCTCTTTGTAAAAAACCGAGGTGTTCTTGGCTAAAATTGTGATACCGCGCTCTCGCTCTAGGTCGTTGGAATCCATTACACGCTCCTGGACCTCCTGATTAGCGCGAAAAGTTCCTGTCTGGGCGAGCATTTTATCGACGAGAGTTGTCTTACCGTGATCGACGTGGGCAATTATTGCTACGTTCCTGATTTCCAAATACTGTTCTTCCTTTCTTTGTCCTTAATTAATTAATCCAGATTGTACATATCAAAGCCCGAAGGCTTATGCCTCCGGGCGCAGATTGTCGTTAAAAGCGCAACTCTGCGTCTGTTTTCGTCTTCGACTTGGTCACGGATTCTAT
>CAZWXO010000113.1:7507-7840 GCA_964637885.1 uncultured bacterium | reverse complement strand
CCTACGACAGGCAATCATCTGTTTGGGTCCAAAGATGATTGGCGCGACACGACTGCCGTTTCCATCGATATGAAACAGTTTTCCGTTTGTGGACACGGCGTTGATTCCTGCTTAGAACGTATCAGCTCGGAAATTTTGAAGATAAATCGCCCGTTTTTCCTCGCGGCTCAAACCCACCCGATATTTATCCACTGCCCTTAAACACCCGCCCCAGTTACTGGCCGTTTGTTCTGACCTTCTGGCAATCTGGCAATCTGGCGCAAACTGACTCCGGGCAGACTTTTTAAAAACTTGATGATCCGCTCTGCTTCCTCTGCATGGCCCACTTTAGCA
>CAZWXO010000113.1:0-7497 GCA_964637885.1 uncultured bacterium | reverse complement strand
TTCTTCGCGTATCTTTCCTTCAATACTATGCATCAATTGATGAGATTCCTCCACGCTCATATCTGGCATGGTCATAATGTGCATATCGATAAGCGCTCCATTTTGAAAGGTCGCCCGAACAACGGAGTCGTCCCCTTGTTCCTGGCTTATCCTTTTTTCTCAGGCTTAAGTGAATGCGGCTAATGGCGGTGGCTTGCTTTCGCGATAATCTTGCCTAGGAGGGTAATCCCTTGCCGCAAAACTTCTTCGGCTAAATGGCCATACCCCAGGAGCAGTTTGTCTTGATGGTTTTTGGCGATGATGACGTGGTTTTGAGCTGGGACTATGCGGATGGATTGCTCTGCCGCCTGGCGGACAAAGTCATCGGCAAAAACCATCCCAGGCACCTCGATGGCAAGATGGATTCCCGACGCATCTCCTATGATGCGCCAGGGAGCTTCCCAGCCGCGCAGTGTTTCCAGCAAGGCTTTTCGGCGGCCCCCATAAGTCTGCCGCATTTTTCTCACGTGGCGATCATAGTCGCGACTATTTAAAAAAGCGGCTAGGGCGGCCTGCTCAAATGGAGTATTTTGAACATCGATGTGACGGCGAACCTGCCGCCACTCGTGTTGCAGGGCGAGGGGAACCACGGCGTAGCCGATGCGTATTGCCGGAAAAAGTGATTTACTGAAGGTGCCGATATAGATGACGCGCTGGGGGTCCAGGGCCTGAATGGGGGCAAGTGGTTCTCCGGCAAAGCGAAATTCGCTGTCATAGTCATCCTCGACAATGTACGCATCTTGGTTGCGGGCGTGGTTAATCAGCGCTGCCCGGCGGTCAGCCTGGAGAACGCCGCCCAAGGGAAATTGGTGGGAAGGGGTTGTATAGATTCCGCCCGCCTTGCTCCCAGCTAAGAAGTCAGTTTGTAGCCCTTTTTCATCTACAGGTATTGGGACGATCTGTACCTTGTTTTTTTGCAGTACCTGAAGCATGCCCGAATGGCAAGGATCTTCGATGGCGATTCCACGCTTGAAAACACCGAGTTTGGCCGCTATATGCAAGGCGTGGGTTGCTCCGGCAGTAATGAAAATATCCTGCGGATCGACGAAAAGACCGCGGCTGCGATACAAGAGATGGGATATTTCTCGCCGCAAGGAAAGCAATCCCTGCTGCCCACTATAGCCGTATTCTGTCAGGGGTAGCTCCACGCTAGCCTGGCTTAGATGCCGCAGCCATTTGCTTCGGGGAAAGAGACCTAGGTCGGGTTGTCCGGTGATGAAGTCGTAGGTATACACCGCTTTGGATATGGGTTTTTTCTCGCAGACAGAAAGGGGGATGCTACCCAGAATAGCAGCATTTAAAGCGACGTGAGTCGGAGCTCCTTGACGGCTGCTGAGATAACCCTCGGCCAGCAGCATTTCGTAGGCCTCATTGACCGTATTGCGCGAGACTCCTAGTTGCGTTGCCAGCTCCCGGGTCGAAGGCATTTTTTCGCCGCCGGCCAATTGTCCTGAAGCGATTCCTGCCTGAATAAAGCTATAAATCTGCCGTGCCAAAGACAAATCGCTATGGCGCTGTAAAATGAGTCCCCACATGTCGACCTCCAACTGGTATGGTTATTACCTGCACTAACTTACCCTTACATAATACCAGTTGCCAAGCTACTATGACAGTACAAAATGCTTGACAGGAGGTATTTTTTTGCAGAATCATGTCGATCGGTTCCAGGGATATTTCTTTTTATTCTGGGCCTTTGCCCTAGCCGGGACCGCCGTTATCGCCGCTCGTTTTCTCCAGCCCTACCTAGGACCATTTACTATTGCCGGGGGCAGCTTACTGATTACGGTCGCTGCTCTACTCCCTTGGCGGGGACGTGGCGTTTTAACGGCGGTGGCAAAGCTCGACCGCCAACAATGGTTGCTGCTGGGGTTGCAAGCCTTCTTTGGTGTTTTTCTTTTCCGCTTTTTGTTGCTCAGTGGTTTGGCGCTGACCAGTGCCGGGGAGGCTGGCATTTTAACGGGGGCTTCCCCAGTCATCACTACTTTGCTGGCCTACTTGGTGTTGCGTGAGAGCCTCAACTTAAGAAAAATTGCTGGGGCAGCGCTGGCGTGTCTCGGCATTTTGCTACTCAACAACCTGCTAAGCGGGGGAGGCAGCTTTGATTCAACCCATCTGCTGGGGAATATGCTGGTTCTTGGGGCTGCCGCCAGCGAGTCTCTTTTTAGCATTTTTTCCCGAATAGACGCCAAAAAGCCGCGAAGCCGCACTCAGGCTCCCTTTGATCCCTTATTGCAGACACTATTAGTGGCTTTTTTGGCGATGGTCATGTGTTTGATTCCAGCTTGGCTCGAAGGTGGAGGGCAAGGGCTTGCTCGCCTTCCTCTTGTCGGCTGGCTGGCATTGGCCTGGTATGGAGTAGTGGTGACGGGGATCTCATTTTTTTTCTGGTACGCAGGGGTCAAGCGCCAGGGAATAATTGCGGCAGCAGCTTTTTCCGGGGTGATGCCCCTGACGTCTTTTGCCTTGGCAGTGATTATTCTTAAGGAAGCGATCAGTTTACCCCAATGCCTGGGGGGGCTGATGATTGTACTGGGCATCCTAATTATAGCTTGCTCGGATCAACAAATACTCGCGCATTAAATAATTTGTCTGCTGGGTCCCAGTAGCCTCCCGTGTTCCGGCCTGCTTTTTTGAATATTCCGCGTGTGATTGAGCCCCTCCACCGGATAAATTGTGCACTGCAAACGCCGAAATTGAGCATTCGCAATAGAGTTTCCGGCTCATCGGGCTCTGCCCGAACCCGAGGTTTAACGCATTCGTAATGAACACGGGGACGATTCTTGGCGACAATTAGCCTACTTGTAATTTTCTTTGCCCATGCTTTATGATCCATCGGGCTGATGCTGATAGCTCATCCTCGCGCCAGCCCTGAATGATTTCCTCGGCCAACTTTCCATCATATTTGTATAAATCGTTGAGATTATTTCCGACACTTTTCTGAACAAACTTCGATGAGTCGTCTTTGAGATTGGTCAAAATACCCTTAAATTTTCTGAAAAGTGCCGAGATCAACATCGTACCCGACGGCAGATGCGTCTTCGATAACGGCGGCAAAAATGTCCTGCCGCTGCATAAAAGACTCGCTGCCCAGCCTGCGCGCCATTTTATTCCACCCCTTTCAAAGCTCCCTTGGCGCCTCATCCTGCTAATTGTTATCGTTTCCTCGGTAATCAGAATCGCCGGCAGAGTACACGGGGGCGTTCCAAGACCACTTCGATTATATGAGTATCGCATTTGAGGAAATCTGTCAGCAATATTTGATTAAACATTTAGTGAGTGAAGAGTGTTCTTTTATTTACTCGTCTTCCACAAAGCCATTGGATGATTTATGATTCGAGCTAAAATTGTTTCGTCTCCAAATAACAGTTCCGGAATATAATCACCGTTTTCAAATCTATCCAGAAACTCTTTCTCATCTTTTGTAAGGACCATTAAATCAGCGATATACGCTTTTGCCGTTTTCTTGGCCGTTTCCAATTCAAAATCATCTTTTCTTTTTATCACTGGCAAGAGATCCGTCTTTATTTTTTGTTTTGTAATGGAGTCAATTGCTTTGGTGTCAAAGGTCTTGTTAATTTCTTTCGCTGATATTGCTGCATAAAAAACTACAGTTTTCCTAAGAAGCACTTCTTCCGATTCGTCAAAGATTTTAAAGCAAATCATGTTCCTTGCATCATATAAGTCTCTTGCTGCAGCCCTACTCAGCAATGCATTGATTTTACTTCCATAAATCTCAATTGGAGCCAGGGTTTTAACCCTATATGCACTTGAAAAATGTTCATTGATAATTGGTCTTTCTTCTGCTGGTAATAAATGAGCACGCAGAGAATAGTTGATTTCAATCTTTATATTATCTTTATTTCCGCTTGCTCCAATGTAGTCATATACCCATGAATCAAGACTGTGAGGATTTTTCGTTTTATCATTTTTTGTATAACCTTGGGACAGCATGTATCGATCAATAGTGCTATTTATCAATTCACGATGCTCAAGCATTTCTTCTCTTCTATTATTGATCAGGTAGTCCATGTCGATATCAACAGAAAGCCGGGGCAAATTGAAAATTGTCAGGTTAATAGCTGTACCACCTTTTAGTACAAGGCTTTCTTTAAGAATCGGATTCGTATTCAGATATTCCAAAACATCTGCAAGCCTTGTTACCTTCTCAAGCGTGTCCCTCACAAAACCCAATTCTTCTGCTTTTTTACCAAGATAAATAATGTCATATCTAGACAAGTAGATCACCACCTTGTTCTGCTATTTCAAACAAGCCTTCTGGTATCATCAATTTCCACTCGCTGTTATAAAAATTCTGCTGATCAGCCTCATTTAGCAAATACCGTTTACTTTTACCAATTTTTTCTTTGCAGTACTTTATAAAATCATTTGATAACTGCATTTCTTTTTGATAATGTTGAAGCAGATAGCCTACTCGCTGATAAAGACCTTTAGTGTCATAAATCGCTAAGTACCTTAGAAGCTTTTCCTCATCTAGAAAATGGATTCCTTCAAGGCAATTCAAAAGCTCCTCAAAACCGCCAATTTTATTAAAGTCGCGAATGCTGTCGACCACGGTTCTTTCCAAGTCAGTAACTCGAACCCCTGTCGTATTCTTTGCTTCTACAATTCCCTCTTGCATTCTTGAAGCAACATATTTATAAGTCACATAATCATACTCAAAGACATTGAATTTTGATTCGGAAGAAACATAGAGCTCATAAAACACTTGATTTGCAAATCCGTAGTATTCAAAAGCACTATGGTGAGAAATATAAGCCGTGTCCGTTATCGCGCAGGCTATCTGATACCGTGTTGCTACAATTTGGCCAGTTACCGGATTTACAGCAGAATAAATGTTCTTCCGAACCTTTTTCATCAAACCCTTTTTCATCAAGCGATCCATTAGGGAGTATGCTGTATTTAAATTCCCAGTTAACTGTTCTACCTCTGTGATTGTAAAGACCGGATATTTTGCCAGTTGATTATAAACTTCCACTTTTTTCACCTCACATCATTTTACTATTGGAGCGTTATTCTTTATTTCTACATAATAACATTCCAATATTAAAACTATAATCTGTTTTAATTCTAGCGTGTTATTCTTTATATGTAAAGAAAATCATGACAAAATTAAAACACTCGTTCTATCAAAGCCATTGGATATGTTCCCTAAATCAAAAGCCACAGAATGTCATCTATTCACTCAGTGGCTCGAACCTTGATTTTACTGGATTTTAAGTCTTTCTAATTTCACAACCACTTCTACGTGCCCCGCCTGGGGGAACATGTCGAAGGGTTGGTTTGTCTCGACTCGATATCCACCACTTTGGAGCAGCGCAACGTCCCGGGCCAAAGTGGCCGGGTCGCAGGAGACGTAGGCGATATGAGGCATTTCAGAAGTTGCCAAAAGCTCCGTCAAGGCGGGCGAGGCCGGCGCGAGGCGGATCGACTAAAACTGCGGCAAATTTTTTGCCACTTTTAAGATAACGGGGCAGCTCTTGCTCAGCCAGTCCGGCAATGAATTTGACGATTGGGGCTCCACTGGATAGCGCGTTTTCTTTAGCACAAGTGATGGCCAAGGCATCGTACTCAATGGCGATGACCTTTGCTGAATATTCCTCGTGTGATTGAGCCCCTCCACCGGATAAATTGTGCACTGCAAACGCCGAAATTGAGCATCGCCGCCGGGCCAATTGAGCATTCGCAATAGAGCCTCCGGCTCATCGGGCTCTGCCCGAACCCGAGATTTAACGCATTCGTAATGAACACGGGGATGGTTCTTGGCAACAATTAGCCTACTTGTAATTTTCTTTGCCCATGCATTATGATCCACCGGGCTGAGGCTGATAGCTCTTCCTCGCGCCAGCCCTGAATGATTTCTTCGGCCAGCTTTCGATCATATTTGTATAAATCGTTGAGATTATTTCCGACACTTTTCTGGACAAACCTCGAGGAATCGTCTTTGAGATTGGTCAAAATACTCTTATATGTTGCAAAATCCTTGAGTGCGGCATCCGTCTTTTTCGCCCAGGGCAAGTAAATCCGCACACCCTCGCTAGCTAATCGCCTCACATGAACATTATCATCTCTACTCCAGCCAAGCATCTTCGCCATCGTCAACTCAGTATCTGCCACCAGCAAGGGACGAATTGCGAACTCCCCGGTATGTCGCTTGGTGAAATCCTGGATAAACGCAAAAGATATGGCAGGGTCCTGGCAAGCATGTCGCTCGACAAAGCGCCCTATCGGCCACAGCCACCAGCCTTCCTTGAACATCCCCGTCTCCTGCTGTAGCTCCTCGCCCCATATTTTCCGAAAGGTATCGAGAGCAACATCGTACCCGACGGCAAATGCGTCCTCGATGGCATCAGCAAAAAAGTCCTGTCGCTGCATAAAAGTCTCGCTGCCCAGCCTACTGCGGATAGCATCAAGGAATCTACCCCTGTCAAAAGATAAGCTCGCGCCCCCAAGCTTGTCAGCCAGATCGACGGCATATTTGTAATCATAGTAGTCAACCAGCCTGCGCGCCAAGGCCATCCCCCCTTTTAACCAATCGTCTAGCGCATCAAACCTAGCTGATTGTTATAGCTTCCCCATCGATTAGAATCGCCTGGGCGTTTGTGATCGGCATTAATGGGAGCACTGTCTCGTAATTTTTGATGATCTTCTCGACAGTTTTCTTAAAAGGAAAACAATTCTTATGGGGAAGCGGATAAAAATCAACAACACCTAGGGCGGCATAATCCTTCAAATCCCCGGCAATCCCCGGATCATCCATTTCCCTGACGTATTCTATATTCGGCGACAAAACAATTGAGCCGGCTGACTCCCCGATGTACAATTTCCCCGAATCGATTTGGGCAGCAATAATTTTATCCGCCCCGCTCTTCCGCAACTCTTGCAGGAGAAAAAAGGTATTGCCTCCGGTGACATATATATAATCATTGGTTTGCAATTTAGCCATCATTTCCGGTGGGGCGGCTGTCGAGACGTCTAATACATCGACGATGAGCCCCATTTTTTCAAGCGCTTTCCGCCCGGACTTCACGTAGAAATTTACCTTTTCGTGGACAGCAGCAGTCGGGATAAACGTCACCGTCTTGTTTTTCAAATCATCACCGACAAAGTTTTGTAGCTGCTTCGCAACATCTTTAAATGAAGACGATAAAAATAGTTTTCGCATTTTTCATTCCTCCCGCTTGGAAATAGCCCCACTACGCTAGGATAAATTTAGCGCAGTGCCCGGGTGTCCCCTTTTTGCACCGATAAAAATTTCTTGAGTATACGCAAGGAACGTCCGAGACCACTGAAAAAGTCGACGATTAACCATTAAGATTTAACAGTTAACAATTTTAGTAAGAATTATTGGCATAATTCCTCGATTTTTTAAAGCAATTGGAGCAAAAAGTATGTTTTTGCGTCCGAAATTGTTTTTCCGAAGCCCGACAGTTTTACGAT
>CAZWXO010000112.1:0-7898 GCA_964637885.1 uncultured bacterium | reverse complement strand
ACAATTAGTGCTCATAATATAAAGAAAAGATGAATCTATTAGGTCCTAAAAACCCGTCAGAGTTGGCAGATTTTCTCACTGTCTATTATTAAATTGGTTTACAAATATACCAATTGGCCATAACAGCTACTTGAATAACCAATACTTCAGAAAAACAAGTTCTCCTTTCAACCAGACAGTCTTTCATCTCAGTTTCTGCATGTTTGATAAAATGAAAATAGTCTCCACCCTCCAGCCATTCGATGATAGAGGTAAAAAACGATCTTCTATCATTGTAATCGTGAATGATTACGTACCCCTTCGCAACTCGGCTCATCTCAGCATACAGCCGTTTTCTATCTTCTGCTCCTAAGCCATGTGCCACATAGGATGATATGGCAAGGTCGAATCTTTTATCTTCAAATGACAATCCTTCAAGTGCATTTCCTTGAAGAAATTTTATGTCTTTGTTTTCTGATTTACTCATGGCAATGTCCAACATTTTTATTGCAGGATCAATTCCTGTCACATTCATGCCCATTTCATTTAAAACAGAGCATAGCGCCCCAGTGCCGCAGCCCACATCAATTATAGTTTCAAATGAAAATAGATTCATTTCATTCTTAACTTTTTCGACAATCTTGGCATATTGTCTTTTCTGATAGTTATAAAACAGACCATAAACGGGGGCAATCAGATTAAATAACAAGCTACTTTTCTTTTCTCCCAAGAATAAATACCTCCTTATTTGAACTTTTCAGTTTCTCGAGCTCCAATCCATTTTTCTGAAGCAATCTGATCACATCTTCCTTAGCCATATTAAACATTTCCCCTCCAAAGGAATAAGCTACCAGCTTTACGAGTTTGCACAAAGGGGGCTGCGGACATTTTTTTGAACGTATTCAAGCGGGAGCATGCTAAACTTTTATACAGTAACGTTACATTCATTTAAAGACTCAACCACTGCGCAATATCAATGACCTGTATCCCCTCATACTGATATTGTTCATGTCTCGTTCTTGCAATTAGCAGCTTAGGATATGCATCTTTGATTTTAAGTAAAGAATCAACTTCTCTTTCAAAAGTCTTTTCGTTAGAAATATCATCAGACACCTGAATATAAATCTTCTCATTCTGCTTGACTGCAACAAAGTCAATTTCTTTTTTATAAAGTACACCTACATATATTTCATAGCCTCTTCTCAATAATTCAAGCGCGACAATATTTTCCATCACACGCCCATAGTCAAAATTTTTAGTACCTAACTTAGCATACCGAAACGCATGATCACTGAGGTAATATTTATCATTAGAAGTCAAGTATTTCTTTCCACGGATGTCATATCGCTTAACCTTATAAAATGCAAAGGCATTGCATAAATAATCTAGATAAGAACCAACCGTCTTATGATTGATGTTGTCTAAATTCTTCGTAAGGGTATCTGCAATTTTTCTTGATGAAGTCAGATTCGAAATGTTATCCATCATGAACTCTGTAATTTTATTCATCAAAGCAATATTCCTAATTTTATATTTTTGCCTGATATCCCTCAAAATAAGCGTATCAAATATATCTGCAAGATACTTATACTTTTCTTCCGGCTCTTTATACAAATAAGATCCTGACATGCCGCCTTCTTTAATGTATCGATCAAAAGCTGCCTGGATATCTGCTGTTCCGTAATATTTTAAGTACTCAGAAAAGGAAAAGGGATACAATTCTATCTCATAGGTGCGACCAGTAAATAACGTCGCTAAATCGCTGCTCAATAAGAATGCATTTGAGCCAGTGACGTAAATATCATATCTGCCTGAAGAATGCAGGCTATTTATTGTCAATTCAAACTGCTCACACATTTGTACTTCATCTACAAAAACATAATTTGTTTTTTTTCGTTCAAATCGTTGTTCGATGTAATCATTTAATGCGTGATATTCTTGGAGTTTTTCAAATTTTAAAAGAGTCAGATCGATATAAATAATATTGTGATCTGTTTCATTGGCTTTAATCCACTCAATATATTCTTCCAACAGTTTTGATTTTCCCGAGCGCCTTATGCCAGTAATGACCTTAATATCAGGCGTCCCTTTTAAACTGATTAACCTACTCAAATATTTTTCTCTATCTATTAGCTTCATCGTATCACCTCCTAACTAATTATACTATTCTATTTCCCAAAATAAAATTATTTTTGTTTTCGGGAAGTGAATGTTCCGTGCAAGAATAAACACCTTCGCCGCCAAGGAGAGGGGCAAGGGGACAATCTATTACCCTATTGTTTTTCAACAGCCTTACTTTTCGTTTCACAACGTCGAAAAAAATGATAAAATAAATAGAAGGCGTTGATAAAATTGGCAACACTAATTGCAGCAGAATACAAACAATTTGAAGATATAAAGCACACTGATGAAAACGGCATAGAGTTTTGGTATGCCCGCGAACTTGCCTGTGTCCTTGATTATACCCAATGGCGTAATTTCACAAAGGTAATTGACAAGGCGATGTTGTCCTGCCAGAACAGCGGTTTTGAATGCGCAGACCATTTTCTTGAGGCCAGAAAAATCGTGGAGGCAGGTGCAACCTCTAAGCCGATAAAGGATTATGAGCTGTCACGCTATGCCTGCTATCTGATCGTGCAAAACGGTGATCCACGAAAAGAGCCTATTGCTCTGGGTCAAACCTATTTCGCTATACAGACCCGCAGACAGGAAATAGCTGATCGATTTAATGAGCTTGACGAGGATAATAAACGCCTTGTTATTCGTGGTGAGGTAACAAGTTGGAACACTATGCTTGTGGAAGCAGCACATAAAGCGGGCATCACCGACCAGTTGGAATATGCTCAGTTTCAAAATGCAGGCTATATGGGATTGTATGGCGGCTTGACCGCCGCAGATATTCACAGTCGAAAAAAGCTAAAAACAAGCGAGAAAATCCTCGACCATATGGGCAGTGAAGAACTGGGTGCAAACCTATTCCGCATTACGCAGGCCGAAGCAAAGCTCTGCCGTGAACAACCAAAAGGACTGGAAACGGCAAGTGGCATCCATTACCAAGTTGGGCAGACTGTCCGTGAAGCTATCGCAAAAAACGAGGGTACAATGCCTGAGGATTTACCAACTCCCGAAAAGAGCATTGCCGAAATTGGCAAGGAACAGCTTAAAAAGCTAAAAGAGAAAAAAGAGCCACCTATGCTTGATGAATAGCACATCCTTACGATTTTGCTGACCTCAGCAAAATCGCAATACTGAAAGATAGTAATTACGTTTAAGCCGCTTGTAGCAATACAGGCGGCTTTTTGCGTGGAAGGAGGATTATTAGTTGAGCCAAAAGAGACATAAGCCTTTCCTACCTGTTGGAAAGGTACCTCGTATTGCCTTTACGGAAGAAGAACGTGCCGTCCCCACCATAAAAAAGTCACTTAAAAAAGCAGCTAACAAACTAGAAAAATTGTAGGAGATAATCCCTAAAAAGAAAGTTGTGAACGGTCAATAAAAATACAGCATTTGGCTGCATTTTAGTTTACCGCTTACAGTACACCTTGTATCGTTTTAAAATCAGCAAATGTGACCAGTTCCCATATAATTCGGTCTATTCTTTTTTTGAACAGGTCTACACTCAATCCAGCGGTATTCCCGAAGCTCGCTTCTAATATTGTCCGAACTTCTCTATTAAGTTTTCCTCGTTCTGGACCTTTAATATGTTCAAATTTCAATTTTTCAATAAGCTCATCTATTTCTCTAAACTGAAGAATTCTCACATCATTTGAAAAAATATAATCTATTAATAATTCAAGTTGATATCCTACGATTGCCCATTCAGCTTTATCTCGGTTAACATATTTTCTTAAGTATAATGCTTGAAAATCGTTCGCTCTTTGAAGAAACCTGCTGTCACTCTCAATATTTTTCAATCTACCAACTAATACTTTCATATCTTCGAAAAGCAAGTCTTTATCATATTTCAAATTGTGGATCTGACATTCAACATGTGCCACTTTTTCGTAGTTTTCTTTTATTAGCTGTTTATTCTTTATGACCTGATCCAGATTGGAAACAAATAATGTAATGACATCATAGATTTGCTTCACCTGTTCATCAGATCTTTCGTCAGAAATCCCTATTGTATTGGGACCAAGTGTAGTCAACTTATCAGCAAATAAGTTTTCAAATGCCAAGACATTGAATTCTTTCTCGGTTTCTAACGCAAATAGCTCCGGCTGTTTTATCTTATTAATTTCAAACTCATCTTTCGAAAAAATAAATTCAATTTTCACTTCCTGTTTTCCTTTAGTGGAAAAAAGTTCTTGTTCATTGCATATACTTGGAACAGTCTGAAAATATGTTTCCAGAGCATCTAAGCCGAGCTTAGGATTTTTCGGAGCATATAATCTAAACTTACAGTAATCCTCAACTCCAGCAAATTCATTTTCAATTTCAGAAATAATTTGACGTACTTCGTCGCGGCTTGCTAAACAGATCATATCAATATCAATACTCGTTCTTTGAGATGTTACAGGAACATAAAACTGTGTCGCTGCCCCACCCTTCAAAATAATGTTGTCACCTATTTTTTTTGTAATTGAAGGAACATCTCTAAATCCCATATGAAAAGTTCAAATTTAGACAGGGAGTTAAAACCACCATCAGTCATACGTTTTTCAATCTCGCTTCTTAAGAACACCTCTTTTTCAAGAATTATATTATCTTTGTTTATTAATTCCATTTGGCCTCCTTAATTTGATAACTCATAAACTCTATAGTTTTTTCCGATGCTTTGTTAATTTCTATAAGCCAGTTTATCTCTACAGAGATTCCTCTGTCTTTAGCTGCCGCTTTCATTTTTGCCATAGCTATAGAATTGTTTCTTTGCAAACTTTGATATATTCGAGACAATTCAGGTACAGAAACGCCATACTCCATTCTTGTAACCGCACAATACAAATCGATGAAGCCTTTTTCTTTCTGAGCTATATTTTCCGTTGCCAAAGAAAAGTCTTTTCCACTCAGCAAAATCACATCTACTTTATTCCTCAGAATTGTTTTTTCTAATATATCACGATCTTTTTCTGTAAGAACAATCATATCCTTCTCATTCAACACTTCTTGAATTTCCTTTATGCCAGATTCTTCGATAATTATAAGTACTGGGTAATTCTCGGGCATGTGTAGGATTTCTCCTACCAACGAATCAAGTCCTGTAATGTAAAAATCATATCCATACTCTGTTAAAATGTCGTAGATTTCTTTAGATTTTCTTTGCAGATATTCATATCCTGCTGACACATTATCTTCATTATTTCTATTCAGAGAATAAATCCCATGCCCAGTTTTATAAAGCTTTCCCTGTTGAACTAATGAATAAAGCCTCCATGAAATTGTCTTCCTATTTATATCTGGGAATAAGGAATATATCATTTTAAGACTCAATTCATCACTATTATTCATATGTTTTGAAAGCTCACTGAGAAACTTCTCATCCACACTCATATTTTCTTTATTCATATCATCACCTCTTCAAAACATTATTAACAAAACTTTGTTTTGATATCTATGTTTTGATTATATCAAAACTTTTTAGCCAAATCAATGTTTTGGTCAAAAAGTTTTGACGGTTTGGCTACTCAGTGCGTAACTTTTTAATAAAAAAAGACTTTCATGCTCAACTTCTCTCGAATATTGTGCATAAAAGTCAACTCTATTAGTTATCTGATTTTTAAAACTTTATAGCAAAACTTTGTCTTGGAGATTTTGTTTTGATAACGTCACGCACTGCGTGACCAATCTCATCTTAAACCATGGCTCACTTCGCCACATTTCTAAATCCACACATTCACCGTCGTGTGCCCGCCATCACATTTCACCTTATTTCCTGTCGTTCCAGTCCCATAAGAACTTTGCTTACTTTGCTTCTTGAAACTAAACAACAGCTGCTTTCTATAAAAGTCCCCTCGCGGAGCCCCATCAGACATTAGTCCATTTTCCGTAGTCCCACTACGCACTCCACATGCCCGGTCTGGGGGAACATATCAAAGGGTTGGATTATCTCAACTTGGTAGCCACCACCTTGGAGGAGGGCTGTGTCCCGAGCCAAAGTGGCCGGGTCGCAGGAAACATAAACGATGCGAGGAATGCCCGAGCTGGCTAGAAGCTCTGTCAAGGGACGAGCAAGGCCGGCGCGGGGAGGGTCGACTACTACTGCAGCAAACTTTTTGCCGCTTTTTAGATAACGCGGCAGCTCTTGCTCAGCCAGCCCGGCGATGAATTTGATGCCGGCAGCACCACTAATCGAAGCATTTTCTTTGGCGCAAGTAATGGCAAGCGCATCGGACTCAATTGCGGTAACTTTGGCTCCGGCTCTCGCAAGAAAAATTGATGTCGCTCCGGCTCCGCAGAAGAGGTCGGCAATGCTTTGCCCCTCAATGTCCCCCAATGCTTCAACAACATAACGGTAAAGGTTTTCGGCCACCCCAGGATTGACTTGGGCAAAGGAGGTATTCGGCATTGAGAGTCGTATGTTTTCGTAAGTGGCGGTCATGGTGAGCAGTGGGCCATCCCATGGCCTGTTATCCAGGCGAAGGAATATGAGGGCAAAGCCCAGACTTTCGGCCAGGGCGCGCAGCTTTGCGGCTGATTTGTCCAAAGGCTGGTGCTCAAGCGTCATGGCAACGGCAATCTTTCCGTCGCTGCCCTGACGAATCACGACAGTTTTGGCGGCGATACTCAGGCCCTTGCCAGAAACGGCGGGGAAAAAATGCTGATGCAAATCCAGCAAGACTTGATTAATTGGAGCGGTTGCCAGGAGACACTGCTCCACCCTGACAAGCTTGGTGGAATTGGCGATATACATCCCCAGAGTCAGGTAGTTCTCGACGACACCGGCGTGAAGCGTCAGCTTGTTGCGGTAGTGTGTAGTCTGTGATGATGGCATGACTGGTCGCGTTATTGCTTCGGCGTCGTTGACTTTTCCGAGCCGCTGCATTGTCTCGCGCAGGATGCGTTCCTTTAACTCTAGCTGCAAGTCGTAAGTGGCGTGTTGCAAAGCGCAGCCACCGCAGGCGCCAAAATATGGACAATCCGGCTCGACGCGCTGGCGATGGGTTTCTAGCAAGTTAACGATCCGTCCGACGGCAAAGTTTTTCTTTTGCAAGGTAATCTCAATCTCGGCTACTTCATCCGGCAGGAGGCCGGCAACAAAAACCGCCCGGCCATCCTCCAGACGCCCGACTCCCCGACCCTCGCGATCAAGGCCCGTCGCGACGACCCTAATCATAGCTGTAGCAGCTGAAAGCCGCTCCAAATAAAGCCGGCCCCAAAGAAAATCAACATCCCGCCTAGGCCGGCGATGACGCAGCGGTAACTCGGTCCCACTAAAAAGCGGCTAAAACGACCCGCGGCGAAGGCGACAAAAGAATACCAGGTGATATCAGCCAAAATGTGACCGATGTAGAAGACGATAACGCCGGGAATGCCAAAACTGGTATAAGCGGCCATAATCAGCCCGAGGCCGATGACGGCCCACCAGACAATAAAATAGGGGTTAGCAGCGCTGATTGCGGCTCCGGCAATCAGTTGATTTTTTGTTTCCCCTTTGACGTGCTCGGTGGCCGCGATTTGTAGCTTATTTTGCCAGGCATCGCGAATCATCCCATAGCCCATCCAAAAAAGGAGCAACCCTCCGACAAAGCCGATAATAATCTGCGTCAGGTTAGCAGTTAGCAGCTCCCCGAAGCCAAAGAGGATCGCTACGACGAGGACCAGTTCTAGGAGCGAGTGGCCGATGGAAATGATCAAGCCGCTGCGGGCGCCACCCGTCAGGCTTTTGTCGATGGTATAGGTCAAAAGAGATCCGGGCATCATCGCACCGGAATAACCGATGAGCAAAGATTTAGCCATTATTTCCAGCAATTAAAACGCCC
>CAZWXO010000111.1:0-7922 GCA_964637885.1 uncultured bacterium | reverse complement strand
CAGTTGCCGTTTTTCTCCCTACTCCAGCTGAACTTCCCCGTCTGGCCAAAGGAAGAGTGCCCCCTATGCCAAAATGGCAGTGCCGCCATTAAGCCTGGGAGTCGTCCTCAGTGATTTTGCCCAAAGGATTAAACTTATTCATCGCCATTACGATGCCTTCGGTAAAAACTGCTAAGGCGGCCTTGGTCGCTAATTGAACAGTGGCGGCAACTATCTCCTCTTCAGACTTGAAAAACCGGCCCAGGACATGATCGATGACCTCTTCCCGCTCGTCTACTTGTGAACGGCGGCCAATGCCAAGCCGGAGTCGGTAATACGCGTCGGTGCCAAACGCCGCCTGCACCGACTTTAAACCGTTGTGCCCACCGCTTCCACCTTGCTGGCGCAACCTGACCGAACCCAGTGGCAAATCCATGTCGTCACAGATAATCAGAAAGTCTTCGACGGACAGCTTATAATATCCGCCAAGCATGCCCAAACAATCCCCACTGCGGTTCATGTACGTCTGAGGTTTCACCAGTAGCAACTGTTCCTTGCCCAGGCGGGTCTTAGCGACTTGACCATTGTGCTCGTTTTTAAAACTACTGACCTCGCACAGGTTTGCTATCGCATCTACTACCATGAAACCGACATTGTGCCGTGTCTGTGCGTACTCTTTTCCCGGGTTACCCAGGCCGACGATGGCGTGCATAGAAGTCCTCCATTCCATAAAAAATTAAAACATGCGCAAAAGGCGAGCCTTCTGCGCATGTGAAAAGTTCCTCTGACATCGACCCATGATCGATAGCATCCCAGCTAAAAACTACTCTCCTGAACTATCTTTCCCGACAACTTCAGGTTCACCAGTCGCCTCGGCTGCCTCGTCATCCTCCGATGCTGCCTTCGCTGCTTCGATTGCGCAGACGACGTCATCGGGATCGGCGGAGGTTTGAATTCCTTCCGGCAATTTCAACTCACTGATGGTGAAATTTTCATCCATCCCCAGTCCGCTGATATCGACATAAATTTTCTCGGGTAAATCTCCAGGCAACCCTTCCACATCAAGCTCGGAATAATGCTGAATCAGCATGCCGCCAAGCTTCATCGCCGGGGACTCGCCTTGGAGAACCACAGGAACTGTGATTGCAACAGATTCGGTCATGGAAATCCTCAAGAAATCAACATGTGCCAAACGATGATTAACGACATGCCGCTGTGCTTCCTTGATAACTACTTTGTCAGTCCCGACGCCCTCGATATTTAAATCCAACACCGAGGCATGAGGGTGGGAAAAGAACAAATCCATCGCATGTCCGTCTAATTCCAAATTCATTGGGTCTTTCCCTTGACCATAAGCAACTGCCGGCACTTTTCCAGCAACCCGCATACGCCCACACTTTCCCTTACCAGTTTCTTTTCGCTCCACCGCACTAATTGATGTTTGCAAATTAAATCACTCCCTAAATTAATTTTCAGCCTTAGTCAAATACTCGGCTGACAGATAGATTCTCGTGTATCCTGAGAATGGACTCGCCAATAAGCGGAGCCACTGAAAGGATCTTGATTTTGTCGATGTGCTTTTCTTGAGGTAAAGCAATCGTATTGGTAACTACCAACTCCTCAATACATGAAGACTCAAGCCGCTCGATTGCAGGACCGGATAGAACTGGATGAGTGCAACACGCATATATTTCTTTTGCCCCCCGGTCTAATAGCGCTTGAGCTCCAAGTGTAATAGTCCCGGCGGTATCAATAATGTCATCGATCATGATTACTGTTCGATTCTTAACAGAACCAATAATATTCATTACCTCTGAAACATTCGGTTCGGGGCGACGTTTGTCAATGATAGCAATCGTCGACTTTAAACGGTCAGCCAAAGCACGTGCTCGGACAACTCCACCATGGTCTGGCGAAACAACGACGATATCACCTAAATTTTTCTGCATAAAATAATCGGCGATAATCGGGACAGCAGGTAGGTGGTCCACAGGGATATCAAAAAAACCTTGTATCTGGCCTGCGTGCAAATCCATCGTCAATACCCGGTGAGCGCCGGCGATTGTCAGGATGTCAGCAACTAATTTTGCGGTAATTGGGTCGCGGGCGCGCGCTTTGCGATCTTGGCGGGCGTACCCGTAATAAGGCACGACTGCGGTAATGCGCCCGGCTGAAGCTCTTTTCATTGCGTCCAGCATAATCAACAATTCCATTAAGTTTTCATTCGCCGAAGACGACGTCGATTGAATCACATAGGTGTCGACTCCGCGAACACTTTCGTCAATACGAACAAAAATCTCTCCATCGCTGAATCTTCCTACTACTGCATGTCCCAAATTAGTTCCCAAATACCTAGCTATCTCTTCAGCCAAACCCTTGTTGGCATTACCTGTGAAAACTTTTAATCTGTTTTCCGGCAAAGGCATCATTGGACAACCTCCAGGTCAAGTTATTTTTTTGAGCGATTGTGATAATTTTCAACGGTTCGTTGAGGATTGCGCGTAACAGCCAAAGCTCCTGAAGGAACATCCTTGGAAATTGCCGAGCCTGCCCCGACATAACTGTTTTCCCCAATAACTAAAGGTGCGATTAAACTGGAGTTCGAGCCGATAAATGAATTGTCTCCAATGATTGTTCGATGCTTCTTGACACCATCGTAATTGCACGTAATCGTTCCAGCCCCGATATTGACACCCTCACCAACGTCGGCATCACCTACATAAGAAAGATGCGGCACCTTGGAACCATCACCGATCCGGGAGTTTTTAATTTCCACAAAATCACCGATTTTGACGGCATTTCCGATCTTTGAACCCGGCCGGATATATGCGTAAGGGCCTATCTTCACACCGTCACCAACATAGCTGTCTAGAACTACGCTGGACTCCAATTCACAAGCATCGCCAATGTGACAATCCATTATACGTGAATTTCCCCGCAAAACACAAGCCCTGCCGATCACACTTGCTCCTTCAATCGTTACGCCAGGGTGGATGATAGTATCCTTGCCTATTTTAGCGAGGCGATGAATAAAAGTCAACGCAGGGTCGATGATCGTGACGCCCGAACGCATCAAGTCCTCTGCGATTCTCCGGCGCATAATACCTTCCGCCTTTGCCAGCTGAATCCGGTCGTTGATGCCTAAAATTTCAGAAGAATTGTCGGTGATATATGAACCGACTTTGCCTCCGCTCCGATTTATCGCCGGCACAACATCCGTCAAATAATACTCCATTTGTGCATTGTCACAGGTAAGCTCCTTTAATGCGCGCTTAAGGTACTTCGCATCAAAGCAATAAACGCCGGAATTTATTTCACAGACAGCTTTATCTGCCTCGGAGGCATCCTTCTCCTCAACAATTTTGCTTACCTGGCCCGCTTTATCCCGCACAATTCTACCATAACCAAAGGGGTTGTCGAGCATGGTCGTTAGAATGGTAACTGCGGCACCCATCGCAGCGTGCTGTCCCCGCAGATTAATAATTGTCGCGGCCGTCAGTAGCGGGGTGTCGCCACACAATACGACAACGTCACCATCATCAGGCAGATTATCTTCAGCGACCATAACTGCATGACCGGTTCCGAGTTGCTCGTGTTGGACCACCACATCCACATTTTCCTGCTCTAATTCCTTAACAACTAAATCGAAACCATGTCCAACAACAACGACGCATTGTAAGGCCCCGGCTTCTTTTGCAGTAGTAGTAACATGAGTAACCATCGTCTCACCAGCTACGCGATGCATAACCTTGGGCAAATCGCTTTTCATTCTGGTTCCTTTTCCCGCAGCCAAAATCAGCGCCGTATAACCGCTCATGACATCTCCTCCAACGCATTTTCTTCTCATTTAAACTATTTTGTTAAATGGAAATTAAAAAAAACAACAGGAATAGGAATCCCTGTTGTTTTACCCTAGAACAATAGCGCAATAATACTTTATTCAGCTCCGGTTTCAGCTTCGGTTTCAGCTTCGGTTTCAGCTTCGGCTTTAACGACAACTGTCGCAGCGGCAGCCTGCTGATTCTTCAGAGCTTCTTCATAAGCTGCCAAAACCGCATCTTGGATTTTAGCTCGGGATTCCGGAGTAATCGGATGCGCTACATCCCTGAAATCTCCACTAGGTGTTTTCCGGCTTGGCATCGCAACAAAAAGCCCATTGTTGCCCTCGACAACGCGGATATCATGGACAACAAAATCCTCGTCGATGGTCAATGATACGATTGCCTTCATTTTGCCTTCCTCGGTACTGATCCTTCTTACCCGTACATCGGTGACATTCATGCCGCATAGACCCCCTTATTTTGATTACCTACACTTTGTTTCCTGAACTATCTATATCATTCGCCAAGGCTAAGAGGAAATCCTGCTTCCTTAGCAAAAAATATTTACTAAGGTATATTATGCTTCTAAATAGGCCATCATGTCAATTTCCACCTGCGCCCCTTTAGGCAAACCCGCAACTTGCACTGTAGTTCGTGCGGGTAAAACCGCATCTTCAGCAAAAGAAGCTTTATAGGCCGCATCGACAACGGGGAAATCAGCTATATCAGTCAAATAAATATTTGTTTTAACAACTTGCGCAAAGCTAGACCTAGCCTCTTCCAATACCGCAGCCAGATTCGCAAGAGCCTGTTTCACTTCTTTCTCAACTCCACCGGGCACCAGCGCTCCTGTCGCGGGATCGATGCCAATCTGTCCGGAGGTCACAATAAATCGCGCACAATGCACAGCCTGACTATAGCTACCGATCGCTTTCGGCGCCTTATCTGTAACGATTGCTCTTTTCATTATTCCACCTCTCCTTCCCGACCATATCTGCTCATTTCACTGAAAGAGTTTTCCTGGCTCATAACTTCCATTAATCTGACTTCAGCATTTTCAACGTGACGTACCGCCAGTCGTTGTGCTAAGGAAACATCCCGCTGAGAGATTGCCTCGAGGATTTTACGATGTTCTTCCAGGGCATCCTTCATGCGCCCCGGCTGGGCCAAAGAGTTCGAACGAAAACGCTGAATTTGCTCCCGGGACTGAGCGATAATCTGCGCCAAACGACGATTGCGACTAGCTTCGTATAGTATATCATGAAAAAGAATATCTGCTGCGATTACATCATTAAGATTGCCACTCTCGACTCCCATAGAAATGCGATGTAATACTTTCTCCAAGGACTCCAACTCTTCGGGGGTAATCCTTTCTGCGCAAAGGCCTGCTGCCAGTCGCTCAAGGGCACCGCGCACCTCAAATACTTCAACAATATCCCTTGAAGAAATGTCGGCGACATAGGCCCCTTTGCGGGGCACCATCACCACTAGGCAATCAAGTTCCAGCTTGCGAATGGCTTCGCGTACAGGAGTGCGACTAACACCAAGCTCGTCAGCCAGCTGGATTTCCATCAAACGTTCGCCTGGCTTTAATTGACCATTGACAATTGCATCACGCATTGCCTCAAAAACTAAATCACGGAGAGGTTTATATCCCTCTAGTTTAACAGGCAGTAGGCGCTCTCGAACCATCTCTTTCACCTCAATCAATCGCTTAATTACATAGTTTCCCGAGTAAAATCGAACTTCGTCCGGATAACATCATACGATGGATACCGCATCTGAAGCAACTCCTGCGCATATTTTACATTATCTGCAGCAAAAAAGCCAAAAATAGTCGGGCCACTCCCACTCATCATTGCCAGCCACGCTCCGGACTCTCGCATCGATTCCTTAATCTGGATTAATTCCGGCTGCAAGGCAAATGCCGGAATTTCCAAGACATTTACTGCTCCTGCAGCGATAGCGCTCCGATCTCCTCTCGCCAACCCGGCAATTAGCAGGTCGATATCAGGGTGCTGGTCAACCACCTTTAAGTCTAAATTCTGATAGACCTTCCCCGTCGATAGTGAAAAATCAGGTTTAATCAAAATAATCTCGGTTTCAAAATCTACCGCCAGATGCTCTAGAATCTCCCCCCGCCCGGTGGCGCGGACGATTCCACCCTCGATAAAAAAAGGAATGTCTGACCCCAAGGATGCAGCCATCTGCATCAAGTTTTCAAGGCTACATCCACCATGTTGCCGCCTGAGCGCCCGAAGAACAGCGGCAGCATCCGAGCTTCCTCCGCCTAATCCGGCAGCAACGGGGATGGATTTATTCAATTTAAATCTGTAATTGCCGATTTTATTCCGCTCAGGCATGCTATTTGCAAAACAATTGTAGGCACGAATAATCAAATTATTTTCAAATAATTCTTTTCGTAGTAGCCCGACGCCCAGGCCCGAACCCTCGATTTCCAAAACATCTGTGGCATCGATGTGTGAAGATGGTCGCATCCGGACAGAATCGTGCAAAGCCAAAGCCCCCATGACCATGTCAACCTGATGATACCCGTCCGCCCGCACCCCTGTCACGTCAATCGCGAGATTTATTTTTGCCTTAGCCTTTTCAATCAGTTCCATCTAAAACCTCTCTGAGATTATACCATTAATCTTCAAAATATTTCTTCATTGCACTGATATCATTATATACAAAACAGATGCTGATATGTACAATAAAAGTGCGATGCCAAGCAAATTTCACAAATAGGAGGCTTAAAATTGAACAACTTGAAGGATCAAATGCGCAATTTAGGAAGAATACTCGCCATCCCTTCGCTTGTTTTTCTTTTTTTCTTTCTAATTTATTTGTTGGCAAAGTATTTATTGCCTTTTTTGCTAGCAGGTATCATCGCATTCATCATCGAACCAGTTGTTAAAAAACTCCAGAGCTTCGGCCTTTCCCGGAGTCTCTCGACAACTGTTGCCTTGCTTGTTTTTTATTTCCTTAGTTTTGGAATGCTTGTCTGGGGCATGGTCGTCCTTGGTTCAGAAATCATGAGCGCTTCAACGCAACTGCCCTTTTATTATTCAACAACCATCAATTCCTTGGAAAGCGCATCTTTCCTGATTCAGCAATACTTTGACAGCCTACCGGCAAATACCATTCCCTACATGCAACAAATATTGCAAGAACTCTCCGGTGTCGGTATCAATTTTGCTAAAATGCTTGGCGGGTGGGTGTTTAACATTTTTTATAAAGCGCCGATGGTACTCCTCATTCTCGTTTTTATGTTGCTTGCCAGTTATTTTATATCCAAAGAAAAAGATCTCATCTTCCGCTGGATTTTTTCTTTTTTCTCTCCCCTCAATCAATCTCGGATCAGAACCATTGGCAAAGAAATCTTTGAATCATCGATTAAATTCATCTGGGCGCAGGCCATCTTGATGACCCTGACTTTTGCAATCTCCATTGCCGGACTGAGTATCGCAAGAGTCGATTACGTCCTCACGATTTCTTTAATCATTGCTATTTTCGACATTTTGCCAATTTTTGGTCCTGGAGGTATTTTTGCACCATGGGCTATCTACCTCTTTATCACTGAGAACAATACGACTGGTTTCATCATTTTATTAACCTACGCTGCCACTTTTTTCTGCCGCCAATTCATGCAACCAAAAATACTTTCTAATACGATGTCAATCCCCGCCTTGCCATTGCTAGTATGCCTATGGCTCGGGATGATTCTTTTTGGCTTTACCGGATTGATCTTGGCACCTTTTGTACTTGTTGTTTATAAAGCAATCAAAAATGTTCAAAAAGATCACCTTGATTTCCCCGACATCCCCCCCGAAGCTGAGTAGCATATTCACAACTCAACTTTCCCACCTCTGCACTATATACAAACCCGGATCAGACGTGGCCGCTCCAGGGAGGGAACAGTCACTGTGAAGATGGACAATTCGCAGAATGGCTGCCACCGGTTTCCTATGTCCTTGGGGTCGCCAAATACAGACCATCCATGGTCTGCTTTGGCTGACGCTGCTCCTGCAGCGTTCACCCCAATCACATGAAAACCGGCGACACCATTCTAGGCTCCTTGCTCCAATCCTTCCCTGTGGCTATTCCCTCCCTTTGCCA
>CAZWXO010000110.1:4993-7942 GCA_964637885.1 uncultured bacterium | reverse complement strand
GACATTGTCGACTAGCTGCTCGATAAAACATTCCCGCTGCGTTTCACTGCGCAAGTCAACTCCGCTGAAGCTCAGAAACGCTGCCGGATCAAGACTCGCCACCTGCAGCGGCAATAAAATCTGGGCAGCGATGATCCGCACCGCCAGCTCCTCTTTGGCCGCTGGAAAGGCCTCCTTCAGCACCGGCACCAGGAACAGCGCCGCCGACATGTCCCCCTTGGCAATACTCTGGGTCAGCTGAAACTGGACCAGCCGCTCGTGCTCCGCTCCCATGCGGTACAAATTCTTTAGCATTGTTTTCACTTTATCTTTAGGGGATTCCCGGGATAACAAGTCACTTGAGGCAAACTCTAAAGCGGCGCCGGCCATCGTGCGGGCCACCGCCAGGGAGAGCAAATCGTTCTTGGTGCCAAAATGATAATTGATCAACCCGACCCCCACGCCTGCCAGCTCCGCGATCTGCCGCACCGTGATTTTTTCCGGGCTCTCCCCCCTAGCCAGCAGCTCTTGCACTACTTCGATTATCTTTTCTCTGGCTTCCTGATCTTGTTCCATGGTAATCCTCCTGCTTGGTTTTATCTTGAACGTTTATTGAACATGTTCAGTTTAGCATAAGAGATTTCCCCTGTCAAACCTTAGCGATCAATGTTAGCCTATATTAGCAAAAAAGCGGCAACCTATGATACAGGGTGGGGAAAAAAATGAGTGCGACGGTAGAACAGTCCGAAACCACTGAAAAAGTCCGCGATTAACAATTAAGCTTTAACAGTTAATAATTGGGGAGAGAATTATTGGCATAATTCCTCGATTTTTTAAAGAAATTGGAACAAAAAATATGTTTTTGCCTCCGAAATTGTGCATTGTTAACGAAAAAAGTCAGCAGGCTTTTTTCAGTGGTCTCGAAAGTCTCCCTGTCGCACCCATGAATTGTCGAATGGTTTGGCTTGTTTTCTAACACTGCCAGTGTTAGAATGGTGGCAGAAGTGATAGAAGCTGATATAAAGGGTGGTATTATGAGTATGCATGAAAGCGAAAGCATTGAATTAAAAGAAGCCTACACTCCTGAATTGAAAAAGGAAGTAGTGGCATTTGCAAATACCAACGGGGGCACAATATATATTGGTGTTCAGGATAATGGGGAAATAACTGGTCTTGAAAATCCGGATTTTGTAATACAACAAATATCAAACGCAGCACGAGACAGCATTCGCCCAGATGTTTCTATGTTTACAAATATCGAATTGGTAGTGAAAGAAAACAAGAATATTATTAAGATAACCGTTCAACAAGGCACTAAAAAACCGTATTATCTAACAGACAAAGGGCTAAAACCATCTGGGGTCTACGTTCGAAGTGGAACAACCTCTGCGCCTGCATCAGAAGATGCGATTCGTATGATGATTAAAATGACCGATGGGGAGTCTTTTGAAAACAATCGATCACTTGTGCAAGATTTGACTTTTGCAAGTTTGCACAGAGAAATGGCACTTAGGCAACTGGAATGTTCACAGGTGCAGATGAAAAACTTAGGGATACTAACCGGGGATGATATTTACACAAACCTGGGATTACTGGTTTCAGATCAATGCAAGCATTCCATTAAATTTGCTGTCTTTCAGGGGCTAGACAAATTGGTATTCAAAGATCGAAAGGAACTGACCGGGTCTTTATTTGATCAGCTTACAGACGCATTTAAGACCATCGATTTTTATAACGGGACGAAGGCTACTTTTCATGAGCTGCTACGTACAGATGAAAGAGATTATCCGGAAGATGCCCTGCGCGAGGCATTGCTCAATGCGATTATCCATAGAGAATATGCTTTTAGTGGCAGTACAATTATAAATCTCTACACAGACCGTTTAGAAATCATTTCACTTGGTGGATTAGTTTCAGGGATGTCTCTGGAAGCTGCAATGCTTGGTGCATCACAGGCAAGAAATGAAAAGCTAGCAAGCCTGCTTTATCGAATGAAATTGATTGAGGCTTATGGTACCGGCATCAGTAAAATTATGAGTTGCTATAAAGGGCTACACGTTCAACCGAAGTTCGAAAATGTTGAAGGCGCATTCCGAGTCATTCTACCCAATACACATGCACAGGAAATAAGAGTCGCGGAAGAGAAGTATTTGCCGATAATGAAGTTGTTCGAAAAGCAAAAGGAAATTACGCGGATTGATGTTGAAGAAGCACTTGGGGTTGGAACGACACAAGCGGTAAATATGCTCAAAGAGATGCTTGTTAAAGATCTGATAAAGAAAGTGGGTAGCGGCAGATTGACGAGATATATGATGAGGTAATATTTGTATTTTATAGTTCACACAGGAAGAACTCTGGTTTAGTTATATTGCTAATGTTACTGGTAAAAATTTAATCGATACTGATGTACTTTCATCTCAACTCCATTTCGCTCAAACCCATCTTCCTCACCATCAAACTCAAATCCCGAATTTCGAAGGATTTTTTCACTGGCAACATTATCAACAACTACCTCAGCAAGTATTGTCGCCCTCGGATACCTTTCTCGCATGTAATCCAACGCCCACTTAACTGCTTGCGTTGCATATCCTTTCCCCCAACTAGACTTGCAAAACTGATAAAACAACCCATATTGAGATTTTTCTTTATCGATACAAGGAAAACCTAAAATTCCTACCGCTCCAGCTCGATCATAAACAACAAAAACATCAAAAACTTTAAGGACCTCGATTCTTTCCCTAATTTCATCTAAAGCTAGTGGTTGTTTAATGTTGGTGAACTGAATAACGTCCGTATCTCCCCAAATGGATACCAACAGATCTGCGTGACTCTCCTGCAATAATCGATATTTTAATTCCATTATTTTCTCCTCATCAGCCATCCTCGCCCAAGCTAAGAGGCTAAAAATATTCCCAACCCAGAAGTCAAAACTAGCATCACCCAAGAAAGAAATAGCCATAAAAATAAACT
>CAZWXO010000110.1:0-4983 GCA_964637885.1 uncultured bacterium | reverse complement strand
ACTTGCTTGCACTGGTACCGACTGCTTTCGAATCAGCTTCTCTAAATAGGACAAGGAGAGGACTCTCCCGTCGCGCTACAGATCTCTGCGGTAAAGGATGGCCTTGGTCGGGCAGACATTGCTACACCGATCGCACTGATGGCAAAGGGCGGGCTGGATTACAGCAGCACTCTTTAGCGGCACCTCGATGGCATCAGCCGGGCATACCTTGATACACTTCCGACAACTGATACAATCAGCCTCCTTGACCTGGCGACGCCACAAAGGCCTTTGCCCCAGCAAACGCAATGGCGCACCAAAGGGACACAAATAATTGTGAAAAAGTGCTTCGGGCATAAAAGCCGTCCACAGCGCCGCAATGACCAAAAGGACCAGCAATATCGGGATATCAAACCCTAGAATCCTTTTTGCCACCAACATCAAAGCAATGCAACTCACAAGGACCACCCATGGAAGCCAATTCTTTTGCCAAAAAGCAACAGGTTTTTGGCGGCTGCGGGGGGCAGGCTGGCGCACCTTGGCAACCAACCCCATGACAGTCTTCATCGGACACAGGTAGCCGCAATAGAAGCGCCCCAGCAAAGGCGCCAGGAAAAGCGCCCCCAAAAAGATCATCAGCCAGAGATTAACCTTCCCCACTACCAGCAACAAAAAGAAAATGGCCAAAAAGGTAAATTGCAGAAATTTTCGCACATCAATCACTCCCTAGCAATCAATGTTAGCCGATATTTGTAAAAAAGCGGTAACCTATGATACAGGGTGGGAAAAATGAGTGCGACAGGGAAGTTATACCTAAATGCTGTCGGTTTAGTTGTTTATTCGATGATATAAGACTATAATGACGACAATAGAGTTTTTATACGGGGGGCGACTTGGATGATACCTAACCCTTATACCCCAGGCGCGGGCCTTGTGCCTAGCTACCTAGCCGGACGCGATGACACGATAAAAGAGGCAACAGAAGTTGTAACCAGTGTGGCCTATGGGTTTCCGACCCGATCAATCGTTTATTACGGGCTTAGAGGCGTCGGCAAGACTGTTTTACTTAATAAAATCGAGGAAATCGCCCAGGAAAACAATGTTTTGTATGAACATATCGAGATATCTGAGCGTTCATCATTTAAAAATTCCATTGCTTTTTCAATTCAAAAACTTATTAAGCAAATGAGCATGAAGGAACAAGCCAAGGTATTTTTAAACCGGGCTTTTTCAGTATTAAAAGCATTCCGCATCACATATTCGCCTGATGGGGCGATGGGTTTTGAGCTTAAGGACGATGTTGATGCCGCAGTAGGGGTTTCGGACACAGGCAATTTCCAAAATGATCTAACTGAATTATTTGTTTCGATGGGAACCTTAGCGCAAAAAAACGGCAATGCAGTGTGCCTGTTTATTGACGAAATTCAATACTTGAAAGAGGATGAATTTGAAGCTTTGATTGCAGCGATTCATCGGGTCAATCAAAAAGGCTTACCCGTCACACTCTTTGCAGCAGGGCTACCAAAGGTGGCGAAAATCGCAGGTGACATTAAGTCGTATGCGGAGAGATTATTCGCCTTTATCGCCATTGGTTCCTTAGAACCTGATGCCGCTCATTTAGCATTGACAGAGCCGGCCAAAAAACTAGGGGTAACTTACACCCCGGATGCAATCCAGGAAATAATTAGAATTACCGAAGGATACCCCTACTTTTTGCAGGAATATGGGCGTCAAGTGTGGTCCTACTTAGAGGGTAGTATGATAAGCGTTGACTCAGTAAAAAAAGCCTACCCGGTGTTTGAAAAAAGTTTGGACAACAGCTTTTTCAAAGTTCGCTACGACCGCGCCACCCCCAAAGAAAAAGAATTTATGTTTGCCATGGTTAAATGCGGGAATTTACCCTGCACAATTGCTCAGGTAGCCTCTAATATGAAAGCAACGGTGCAAAGCATTTCCCCCGTTCGCGGGCAATTAATCTACAAAGGCTTTATTTACGCCACCGGCTATGGCGAAGTCAACTTCACAGTGCCACAGTTCGAAAAATATTTAACCCGAGTCTCTGACTGAAGAGTGCGACGGTGAACCATCAGACTATCGCAGTATTACCTTCGAAAAGGAATCACTTTGCACAGATTCCCCTCGGCGTTTTCTTCGAGTTCCTCATCGTCGTCTTCCTCACCATCATATGTGTAGAAAGTATTGTATGCTATTTCGTCGATGCAATCACCGTAAACACACGTCGAATTCGTAGCAACTTCAACAACTCGGTCAACTCTGTCTTTAAATAATTGAAATACCTCCTCTTGATTCAGAGCGCATATCCTACTTCCAAACTTATAAAACATGTTGCAAAAACTGTTTTCAAAGCTATCGTCGATATAGCCAAACCTGTTGATGATTTCCGTACCGCTCTCGACATAGTAAAGCATTAAATCGAGAGTAGAGACTTCATCAGCCACTTTTCCAAATTCGGTGATCAACTTTTTCACCGCTGTGAGCGATGGCCACCGATCATTATCCGTCGAGAACATTCTATCCATTTTTTTCTTATAATCCTTTAATAACCCTGCAATATAGTCATCACCGATAAACATAGCACTGAGAAAATGCTTCGCATCGTTGTTTTGTTTAAAAATTTCGCAGACTAAAGCGATTAATTCTTCATTATCCATCCGCTTCAATTTTTTCTTCAATTCAGTTGTCGTCAAATTTTTTACCACGACCGTAACATCTCCTTATTGCAAAAATCCGAAAGTCCAAGCGACCAATGAGCCATGATGGCAACCCCCATGGCCCACCGGGCTTTTTCAACTGTTTCAAGCCTTCTCCCAGTCGCTCTTTAAATCAGGCTGACCGGAATGATAAAATCGTTGCTGCCAAAAGCCATTAATCCGTCCTTCATGCACAGGACAGCCCCGTTTCCCCGCTCTAAATCCGCCCGCTGGAGAATCTTAAAAACATTAGTCAACTGAGTTGCCGGCGTCGCCGTTTTTTTTATTTCAACCGGCGATAATTTGCCGTCTGCCTCGATAATCAAATCAATTTCCTTCATATCTTTGTCACGATAATAATAAATAAATGGGGTTTTCGCCGCATTTTGATAGCTTTTCATAATCTCACTAACAACGAAATTTTCGAAAATCGCCCCATTCATTGCTCCACTTTCCAGAGTCGCAGGGCTGCTCCATTTCGTCAGGTAAGCGCAAAGGCCGCTATCGTAAAAGTATAGCTTCGGTGTTTTTATTGTTCTCTTTAAAGTGTTGTTGGCGTACGGTTGCAGATAAAAAATTATCCCCAGAATTTCCAAGATGCTCATCCAGCTCTTAACAGTGATTTGGTTAATTTCTGAATCCCGCGCGATGTCCGCATAATTGACAATCTGGCTGACGCGGCACGCCACCGCAGTCAAAAATTTAGTGAATTTCAGGGAATCAATTGTACCGGATAGTTCTCTGACGTCGCGATCAAGATACGTGGTTAAATAGCTCATATAAAAAACATTGCTGTCCTTGTACTTACCGCTGACAATCGCCGGCATTCCTCCGTCAAAAATCCGCTGAAAAATCTCAGGGGTAGTTACGGTCTTGACATTTTTTTGCCTTTCGCCAAGTACGGCCAGATCCACGATAAAAGGCTGATTAGCAGTCGAATTATATATTTCATTTTGCGAAAGAGAAGCCAGGTGTAAAACCGCGACTCGTCCCGCCATAGATTCCTGCACCCCCTGCATCATTTTAAAGACCTGAGATCCAGTGAGCCAAAATTCCCCCGCCTGGTGGTTTTGATCGATCATTATTTTAATATAGGTGAAAAGCTCTGGAGCGTACTGCACCTCATCGATAAAAATCGGTGTCTTGAATATCTGAAAAAACATCGCCGGATCTGATTTTGCCAAGCCCCGGTTGTTAAAGTCATCCAGAGAAACATACGTGCGGCCTGTCCCTTCCATCAGCTTTTGCAGCATCGTTGTCTTACCCACCTGCCGTGGGCCAGTAATCAGTATCGCCGGATACTGCCCGGATAGCTCCGTAACCACAGCCTCCATATCCCGCTTAATGTAACTCATAATGACCCCACCTTTCGGCCAATCTATGTCTCTCGTATATATTAGCCGATTTTACCGGGGATATCAAGCGTAGTAGCCGAAGGATAAAGTGGGCCACGGACATTTCCCACGGCCCGCTCATTAACCAGACAGCGTCTTGAATAATACCGGGTAATTTCTGGCACCGTGTAAAACACGATAGATAAAAATAGTTTCGTCGACCATTCGATAAAGCAGAATATAAGGCGAAATCGTCAAAATCCTGAAACCTCTTTCTCCTAATTTTTTATCAGGCACCAGCCGGCCTAATTTGGGAAAGGTGGCGAGCTCTGCGCTTTGGGCAACAATTGCATCATGGATCTTTAGCGATGCCTCTGCGCTACCCCTGGCGAGATATAAGACGATTTCTTCCAGATCGTCGAGAGCAGGCACAAGAAATACAACCTTATGCTCTGCCATTAATCAGCTCCGTTAACCGCTGGCTGACTTCATCGATGGTATAAGTTTTACCGCCAGCTAGTCTTTGCGCTTCAGCTTCCAATAATTTTTCCCGCAAATCCAGCATTTCTTCCCGCATCTGATAGGCATCAATACTCATTACCACCAAGTCGCCTTCACCATTTTTAGTAAGATACACAGGTTCTGCGCTTTCTTTACATAGGGAAGCTATTTCATTATATTCATTTCTCAGTGCTGTAGATGGCTTAATAATCATGGCAATGTACCACCTTTGATATTATTCTATACATATTATATCATTATATTTTTATTTTGTAATGACAATTAAGCAACTTCGGATAACTTTGCTTCGCCTACGGGCAGGGATGAAAATATAAAATAATTTCCACCTTGGGATGGAGTATCCATGTCGCACTATAGATACCATACCGGGATGCTACGCAAGATTTCCATATTATAACAATATACCTCGTATAATCCAACGCATCATGTTGGATTAT
>CAZWXO010000109.1:0-7959 GCA_964637885.1 uncultured bacterium | reverse complement strand
AATGCCACGCCAGTCATGAAGAGGATAAAGATTCCACCCGACAATACCGCCCGATGCAGCTCTTTATCACTGCGTACCGTCATGAAGCGGACAGTTAGTTGGGGTTGTGTCAAGACTCCCACGCCAACCCCCATAACAATCGTCGACACCAATGTCCACCAAATCGGGCTGCCAAGGGTCGGCATCGAAGTCCAACCGTTAAAGCCTCCCTGCACCAAGGGGGCCACCGCCTCCTGGACATCAGGCTTGCTAAACAGCTCTGTCAGCTTGAGATGGGCCTCGGTGACACCGCCCAAGCTCCAATAAGCAAAAACTAACAAAGCTGCCATCGAGACAAACATAATCACGCCCTGAAAGGCATCAGTATACATAACACCCTTCATTCCACCCATCCAGACGTAGATCGCCACGACTGCGACAAAGAAAAACAACGAAACCCCGTATGGTATAGCAAAGTAAGTTTCGATAAAATTTGCTCCACCCTTGATGACTGCCGCAGCGTAGATCGGCATGAAAAAGAAAATCACTAGGGCAGAAAAGCCCTGTATTCCCTTGGAATCAAATCGTTTCCCCAGAAGCTCCGGGAAAGTATGGGCATCCAGTGTGTGCCCCATCCGCCGGGTCCGTTTGCCAAAGAAAACGAAGGCAATAAAAATCCCAACGAAGATAGTTAGAAATGTTAGCCACAAGACGCCCATCCCGAGCTTGGCAGACACTCCGCCAAATCCGACAATCGCTGAAGTGCTGATAAATGTGGCCCCATAGGACAAGGCCATAATCAATGGATGAGTCTCCCGCCCGGCCACCAAATAATCCTTGGCATTTTTTGTGCGTGTGTAACCCAAATATCCTAAATAAGAAGTTATAAATAGAAAAATCAATAAGACCGTCAGCGTATACCAATACAAATGCCCCGCCCCCTTAGGTTTATAAATTTACATTTTTTCTTCCGCTTCGATTTCATGCTCCAGCCATTCCTGGTTTTTCTCAAATTCAGTATCTGACTCATCACCCTTGTTCCAGTTTTTTAGGCCATAGACAATGCATAGCAACGTTGAGGCAATGCACAGGATAAGAGCACCGTAAATCCACGGATCAGGAATACCTAAAAACATTGCAATCCCTCCTTCCCAAATATAAAAATAAAATGCCCCGCAGACAGGCGCCCGCAAGGCATTCGCATATAGCAACAGTACGAAAGCCAAGGAATACCCTCAGCTTCCCAACACATATCTCTTCATAACAGTGTCACCATGCTACCATACTACCAATCTACCGCACCATGATAATAAAAAAACAGCTTCTTTGCAACACTGCCGCCAATTTTATTCTTACTTTTTCTCTTTTTCCTTCAGTTTTGCCAAGGCCTCCGCCATTTTACTATTAAAGGGTTCCGCCTGCTTACTATCCTGCTCCCGCAAGAAGCGACCAACATCGCGCTTATCAGCCTTGCCCTCGCTAGTCTCCTGCCGCGCCATAAAAGTGCTGAGCCTTTCCCGATACCCGCATTTGCAGAAGAACAATTTTCCCTCGCCCTCGCCCCGCATCTCCAGCTTCTTATGGCACTGCGGACAGCGGGCGTTAGTCGTCCGGGCAACACTGACCCGTCCCTTGCACTCACGATCCTGGCAGACCAGCATCTTCCCCTTTGTACCGTTAATCTCCAACATCATTTTGCCGCACTCCGGGCAGCGGGTGCGAGTCAGATTATCGTGACGATACGTAGCCTGATTCCCCTTGATTCCGTCGACGCACTCCTTGGCATACCGCCGCATCTCATCGATGAAATCTTTTTTCTTGAGCTTGCCATTGGCAATCGCCAAGAGCTTTTGTTCCCAGCGGGCCGTCAAAACAGGCGTGCGCAATCCCTCCGGAGCCAGCTGTAATAGCTGCCTGCCCTTAGAAGTCATCAGGATATTTTTTCCCTGTCGCTCAATCAAGGCCGAAGCAAACAATTTTTCGATAATGTCAGCGCGGGTGGCAACCGTTCCCAGCCCCCCCGTTTCGCTGATTGTCTTTAGCAAAGACTTCTCTTCGCCGCCCATATAATGCGAAGGATTCTCCATCGCCGCCAAGAGCGAGGCCTCGTTAAAAGGTGCCGGCGGTTTAGTTTGCCCTTCGCTAAGGCGCACCGAATTTATTTTGACAACATCCCCTGTTGCCAGGACCGGCAAATTATTGCTGTATTCGTCTCCCTCGTCAGACTCGTCATCGGCGGCTTCGTTGCTATCGACTGCCTTAAAGCCAAGCTTTACGATCCGCTGTCCTTTTGCGGCAAAGCCCTGATCGGCGATTTCCGCAGAAATAATCATCTCTTCAATGACACACGGCTCTCCAAGTGCGGCCAAGAAACGGCGGACCACCAACTCCCAGATCCGCACTTCTCCCGCACTGAAATTGTTCAAAAAAACTACCTCTTCGGTCGGAATAATCGCGTGATGGTCCGTCACCTTGCCATCATCGACAACCTGCTTGCCAGGCCTTAAGGGGGCCCGCAGCAATGCCGCCGCACTGGCGCTAAACTCCCCGATACCAACCGCACGGAGCCGCTCCGGCAAGGTTCCCACGATATCCTGAGACAGATACCGGGAGTCAGTCCGCGGATAGGTCAGCACTTTGTGCCGCTCATACAGACCTTGCATCAAAGACAAAGTCTCCTTGGCTGAAAACCCGAACCGTTTGTTAGCATCGCGTTGTAGCTCAGTCAAATTATACAATTGCGGTGGGGCAATCCGCTTTTCTTTTTTCTCCACCCGCTTAATCGTTGCCGACTTCCCGGCGCAATCTTTGACAATTTTCTCCGCTAGGATTCGGTCGTTAATCCGCCCGGAATGGCTGGCGGGGTCTGTCCACGTCAAACGCAAGCCATTTCCATTGGCTACCACTCCAAAAAAAGCCTTGGGGACAAAACGGTTAATCTCTTCCTCCCGAGCAGCGATCATCGCCAGAGTCGGCGTCTGCACCCGCCCGCAGGACAGCTGGGCATTGAATTGACAAGTCAAGGCCCGCGTGGCGTTGATTCCCACCAGCCAATCCGCCTCCGCCCGAGCCACCGCCGACTGATACAGCGTCTCATACTCCCGGCCATCCCGCAATTTGGCAAAGCCTTCTTTAATCGCCTTATCCGTCACCGAGGAAATCCACAGCCGCCGCAACGGCTTGTGTACTTTCGCCTTCTCCAGGATCCAGCGCGCTACCAATTCACCCTCACGACCGGCATCCGTCGCCACCACAATCTCGCTGATATCCTTCCGATTGAGCTGTTGACAAACTGCTTTGTACTGCCCCGTCGTCTGCCGGATAACTGTCAACCTAAGCGGCTCCGGCATAATCGGCAAATCCTCCAGCTGCCAGCTGGCAAATTTCTTGTCGTACTCCTCCGGATCCGCCAACGTCACCAAATGGCCCAAGGCCCAGGTCACCACATATTGATCCCCCTCTAGGCAGCCGTTGCCCTTTTGCCGACAACCCAGCACCCGGGCGATATCCCTCGCCACTGAAGGTTTTTCAGCCAAAACCAATTTCTTTGCCATCTATATTCTCCCTCATAGTAATCAAACCAAATCTCATTCAAAATAATACCACATAAAAAAAGCGGCAATCCCGCTAGAGAATGCCGCCTCAACCCAAAGCCGAAAACTAGCCAACCATAAAAACGCTGACAGCTAGGTCCAGACAATGCCGGATTTATTCCGCCATCGCTCCGATAAAAATCGCGACGACCTCATCCCCGGCAAAGGTAAACTCAATCCCGCTATACATATCTCCGACAATAATCGTATTATCGCTGGCAAATTCCTGCACTTCAGGGTCGATCTCAGCAGCATAAGCCTCCTCAACCATCTCCAGAGTACTGCCAATCCCAACATCGCGGCTAGTGACAAAATCACACGGCTCAACAATCGTTATATTATTAACCGTCTGAGCGCCTTCATCTCCCACCATATCCAGCTGGATCCCTAGACTATCGTACTCCCAGCTTTGGTGGTACTCACCGTCAGCCCCCCACATTTCAAGCTCACTGATAAATTCGGGAGCCCCAAGTTCATCGGAGACCATCTCGGCCGCAACACCGTATTGCAAGAATCCAATCGATTCCTGATGCCCGATGTCATCAACAAATTCATCGACAATAATCTCTTCCGCGACATCCCCGCCGGCATCATCTTCGGCACCGCCACACCCAGCAAAGGCAACCATACTCGCGACAAGCAGCCAACCTAAAAGTCTTAATTTCATTTACATTTACCTCCGAAATTAATATTGATTACTTTATCATTATATAGCCTTAAGGCTAATTTGTATCCCCCTAACAAAAACAAGCCTCAATCGCGCAGCACACTTTGCCGCAGCATCCTGATTTCCGCTCCATAGCCATCGAGATCATCTTGGGGGGTCTCCAGATAAAAAGGCACCGTCTCCAGTAACGGATGCTCTAAAATCCGCAGAATCGCCGCGAGGCCGATGCTCCCCTCCCCAATTTTTGCATGCCGGTCCTTGCGACTGGCAAAGGGTGTCAAGCTATCGTTGAGATGAATTGCCTGAAGACGCTCGAGCCCGACCAGCCGATCAAATTCTTTTAAAACCCCGTCCAAATCATTAACCAGGTCATAGCCGGCCGAATAGATATGGCACGTATCTAGACAAACCCCCAGCTTTTCCTTTAGAGCCACCCCATCGATAATCTGGGCCAGCTCCTCAAAACTACTCCCCACCTCGCTGCCTTTGCCCGACATTGTCTCAAGGAGCACCATCGTCCGATGCGAAGGCTTGAGGCAGGCATTGAGAGCCTCGACAATTAATAAAATCCCAGCCTCCGAGCCTTGTCCCACATGACTCCCCGGATGAAAATTATAAAAATTTCCCGGCAAAAATTCCAGGTTAGCCAAATCCTCAGCTAACACCATCAGCGCAAACTCCCGCACCCGCCCATCAGCTGAACATGGATTAAGCGTATACGGCGCATGTCCCAGCAACTTGGCAAAGTCGTGCTCTTGCAGCAACGACTGTAGCGCCTGCGCGTCCTCCGAATCAATTTTCTTAACGCTACTCCCACGAGGGTTGCGTGTAAAAAACTGAAAAGTATTAGCTCCAATGCGCAACGCGTCTTTTCCCATCGCCAAATAGCCCTTGGAACTGGACAAATGACAACCAAGCTTCAGCATCCCGATCACCACCCTCGTTTTTCTCCAAATGTAAAAATATCGCCCTGCCTCGGCCATCAGGTGCTCTGTCCCAAATCAAGATACAAAAATAGCCCGGCAACGGGCTACTTTTGTATCATTCACAACTTTAAAACAACAAGTCTATTTTTTATCAATTTGCAGCACTGCCTGCAGCAACACATTGGCACCCTTCAGACAATCTTCCACCGGTGTATACTCGGCCTCGCAGTGACTATGCCCATCGACACTAGGAACAAAAATCATCGCCGTCGGAATCAAATCAGCCACATACTGGGCGTCATGACCGGCTCCAGCATACATTCTTTTCGAATCATAGCCGTACTCTTTAGCTCCATTCTCCACAAAACCAACCAATTCTTTATCAAAGTGAATCGTCTTGCGGGCCCAGCGCTCAAAGGAGCGAACTTTACACTTAGCAACCTCGGCTGGAATCGCCTTAATGATTTTGACAACCTCTTCGATGACAGCCGGATCCTTGTGCCGCGAATCAATGCAGAAGACAACCTTGTCAGGGATAACAGTGTGGACATTAGGCTCGAGGGCAAACTCACCCATCGTAAAGACCAGCTTATCATCTAGTTTGCCTAGCTTATCCCACAACTCCTGAATAATCTGCGCCGAAGCATACAAAGCATCCTGGCGGACCTTCATCGGTGTTGTTCCGGCATGGTCTGCCTGGCCGATAACCTCAAAGCCATAGTTGACCATCCCGACCACGCCTTCGACGACGCCAATATCTTTTTTCTCCGCCTCCAGCACCGGACCCTGCTCGATATGCAGCTCCAGCATCGCCATGTAGTCCTTGGCATTCAGCCGATTACTGCGGTCCCCTTTATATCCACTGGCATTGAGGGCTTCCTCAAAAGAAACTCCATCGACATCCTTCACCGCCAGCATTGTTGCCTCATCAAATTTCCCCATTACCACACCGGAACACATCATCGCCGGGCGGAAGCGGGAGCCTTCTTCATTCGTCCACGCCATCACCGTAAAAGGATGCCGAAGCTTAATATTCTCCTTGACCAAGGTTTCCGCAACTTCCAGCGGGGTCAGGATTCCCAGAATACCGTCATAGTTACCCCCCTGAATAACAGAATCAGCGTGGGACCCGGAAATAATCGCCGGCAAATCCTCGGTGCCCTTTAAAGTCGCGTAGATATTGGCCATGTCATCAGTCTTGATTTCCATGCCCAAAGCCTTGCAACGCTCCACCAATTCTTTTCTCGCTGCCAACTCCGCCTCGGTAAAGCACAAGCGGGTAATGCCACCTTTACCGGTATCCCCGAACTTGTTAAAGGTTTTGATTTTGTCTTCCATGCGTTCTTTGCTGCAACTTACCAAGTAAACCATCTCCTTAATGATAATTAACTAAAACACCCGATGATGATATTGGCCGATCAGCGCCTCTCACTCTTACACAACTCGTTACTGACCCAGTGCCTAGTTTAACGTATACAAAAGACATTATCAACATTCCTCTGTAGAAAAATATCGACAACTGCTTTGCATTAACCCGGCGATTACAGTAAAATCATTGCGTCAGGCGACTGCCTATCTCAGCCGCCCGAAAGACTCGAAACGGCAAAGGAGAATCCACCATGCCAGTACTTAAATCCAGCGAAGAAATCAAACAATTGATCCATATATATTGCAGCCCGGCCGTCGAAGCAGTCGCCAGCCTGCACGTCCTCTCTGACCCGGGGCATCACACCAACTGCACTGAATGGGCTAGCCGCGTCCTTCGGACCCTGCCGAAAAAACTCCGGGAAAACATCCTGGACTTTGCCACCCGCTACAACCAATGGTCGTTAATGATGGACATCGTCACGGAAAACGAAAGCATCGATTTTTCCAGCTTTTACGAAACCATCGAAAGCATTAAATCCATGGACGACTATTCCTTTTCCTACCTCTTCCTCGGCGCGACACTCATCGACAAAGAAAAACTCCGTCAATGGATAGATAATCCAGCAACCCTGCACAGCGAAGATGTCAAAGAGCTCACCAAGTACATCAAATACGAAGATATTAAGCACTACCTGGAAAACATCACCGCCATCCGCGAGCAGTCCCTCTATCTGATTAGCTCCTATTGGCAGTCCATCTTCCAAAAAGAATGGCTGGATATCTACCAGCACATTCTTTCCGTCGTCGAGGAGCGCTGGATGACCTTGCGACGTAGCGACCCCATCGAATACCTCCTCAGCCTGCACCCTGACATCAGCTTCAAAAATGACGAGATTATCTTAAAGAAAAACACGCGCTTTCGCATCAACATCAACGACATCGAGGAAATTATGATCTTCCCCTCGGTTTTCACCGCGCCCCATCTAATGATCGACATCGTCGACAAGCGCCTGACTATCTATATGAACCTGAACTTCATCTCCGCCACGGCAAAAGTTGAAACACCTAAAAAACTACTAGCCGGCATCAAGGCAATCAGTGACGAGACGCGCCTCAAAATCGTCAAAATACTTCGCAGCGGGGAAAAATCCAACCAAGAGCTGGCCGCCGTCCTTAGCCTTACTCCCGGCACCGTGACCATGCACCTCAAAATGCTAAAAGACGCCGACCTCGTCCGCGCCAAAAAAGTAAAACAATTCGTCTACCATGAATTAATCACCGAAAACCTCGAACAGCTTTGTGTTGATTTAAAAAGCTTCCTGCAAATGGACTAGGGGACGGTTCTTTTGTCCAAGTCGGCGGTGCTCTCTACTTCCACTAAGTATTTTTTAGACTAAGCTTTTACTTATACCCTGTTCTCCGGCTA
>CAZWXO010000108.1:0-7974 GCA_964637885.1 uncultured bacterium | reverse complement strand
GAGTCATCTCCAGCGGCCGGATAAACACGCTGAAAGCGCCGCATTGAAGTATCCAGGTAAACTTCAATGTTCTGCCTCAGGGCAAACGGGCAAACCCCACCGACGCGAAAACCCGTCACTGTCTCGACCTCTTCGGGACGCGCCATCCGCACTTGCCCTCCCATTATTTTTTTGACCACCTTGGGATTGATGCGAACATCGCCCGCCGTGACAAACAAAGCAAAATTATCTTTACATTTAAACAAGATAGATTTTGCAATCATTGCCGGCTCTACGCCTAAGGCCGCAGCTGCCGTTTCCACCGTCGAGGTGTCTTTTCCAGCAAAGCTGATCGGCTCGATTTCAGGATAAAATTGTTTAACATAAGACCGCACCCGTTCAAAAGGCATCTGCTCCGATCCTCCTCTTGTTTTTATTGTCTAGCGCTCAATACCATCACGAGCTGACAGCCCGGCCTGGTAATAATGCTTGACAGGCAAGAGCTCAGTAACCAAATCCGCCGCTTCGATAATCGCCGCGGAGGCGTAACGTCCTGTCAGAACAAGTTCGACACCATCAGGGCGTTGCCTGATCAAATCCAGGACATCTTGCTCGGCAACGAGGCCATATTCAACAGCAACATTGATTTCATCGGCGACGACCAAGGCATACTCTTCCGAAAGCAAAGCCTGCAAGATACTGGCAAGTCCCTCAGCGGCCAGCGCCTTATCCTGCTCGGTAGCGTTACCGCGTCCGCCGACAAATCCGCCTACTCCAAATTGCTGCACCTTGATTAACCCGCCCGACCACTTGATCGCCTGATGCTCACCGTACTCGCCCTTTTTAAGAAACTGGCCGATATAAACGGGGTAGCCACGTCCAGCAGCCCGAAAAGCCAGACCAAAGGCGGCAGTAGTCTTCCCCTTGCCTTTGCCTGTGTATACCTGGACCTGACCCTGGGACAGTAGCTTAGCACACATCAGCGAATCAGCTCCTCTAACCGTTGTCGCTCCAGAACTGTCGGCATGGCTATTTTTTCCATTGCCAAGGCCTGATAGGCATCGGCCTGAAGCCGAAGGTTTTCGGCTTCAAGCCGTAATTTCTCAACCTGAAACATTAGCATTTCCTCTATCTGCTTTTGGGAGAGTTTCAAGCACTCTTCACAGACATTGCCAACAATTTCTTCATTGCGATCAAAAGCGACTGCGGCAATGTCGCCCATGGGAAAGGCAGCGCCGCAGAGCCCGCACTCCATTTCACCTCGGCAATTGTTGAGGCGTAGTTCAATTCTCATCCTCAGCCCTCCCATTCTCGACCATAACATTAAACTATCTTTTTAAAAAGGTATCCAAGGCAATTGTTTTGCCTTGGATTTTAACTACAGGATCAAAGATCGCGGCCATACCAGCGAGGCAAACTAATTCTAACCTCCGGAAACCATCGGAAAAATTGACACAACATCTGCTTCGGTCAATTCTGTTTCCATCCCGTTTAAATGCCGAATATGCTTGCCGTTAACCAGAATAACTAAAGATTCGGGCAAAACACCCCCAGGCATTAATTTTTCCTGCATGTCATCGCCGTAGTGCGCAATGATTTTTTCGAAGAGTTCTCTGGCATCGGTTGCTTGGAAATCCCTTTCTTTCTCCTTGGTGATGCTGGCAAAGCCTGCAAAAAATTTAACCTTCATTTAAATGACACCTCACACATAAAAATTCAAAATTACCGATATCTATTCTTGCCTTGCCGTACTAATCGAAACGATGCCCCGTTGTCCCGGTGCCCAATATTTTGTCTTAAATCTCAATGCCTGAGCCGGACACGCTAAGACACAAGCGCTACACAAAACGCACCGATAGGGATCCAGTTTCCATAAATTTTGTTCACGATCCACCTTTAGACAATCACTCGGGCAGACTGCAACACAATCTCCGCACAGATTGCACCTGGCTGCCACCAACTCCAGACTGCCTCGCGCCTCAAAAAACGCCTCACGCTTAATTTGAGGGTGCATCCGAGTGGCAGTTTTACTGATAAGATTGGTGAGCACATTCTTCAACATTCCATACATGCCTAATCTCCTTTATCGCTCAATACAGCTAACTGTCAAATCAAAGCTGGCAATGATGACAGGGACATCCGTCAGCTGGCTTCCAGGCAGCATCGCTAATAAGGCTGGCAGATTAGCATAAGACGGGGAGCGAACTTGCATTCTCTGCAGATGACTGCTCCCGTCGCCCTTTAGATAAAAGAACAATTCGCCCCGGGAATCCTCGATTCGCACTGCCGCTTCACCTGTCGGCAACAAGTCCCCGCATAGGGCAGCAATTTCTCCAGGGGTTATCTTCACCATCGCCGAACGCAGCAATCCGATGGCCTCAACCATTTCATTGAAACGTACCAGAGTTCGGGCATAACTGTCGCCGTCGCTTTCAGCCGCTGGGACAAATTGCAATTCACCGTAGGCGGCGTACCCTTGCTGCCGCAGATCCTCTACCACACCACTTGCCCGCATGACCGGGCCAACAACGCTGAAGTCCTGCGCCTGCTCCTTGCTCAGCACCCCAATCCCGACAGTTCGTTTTTTTACGCCATAATCACTAAGAACGACCGGGCGGATTTGCCCTAAAGCCTCTTCGAGATAATCGCACAGGTTACGGATATGGGCCAGTCCATCGGGGCCGATATCGCATCGCATTCCACCGATGATATTGGTTGAAAGGATCACCCGACTCCCTGATGTCTCTTCCATAATATCCAAAATCTGCTCCCTTACCCGCCAGCAGTGCATCGTGAGACTCTCAAGGCCCATAGCGTTGGCCAAGGTGCCCAACCAGAGAAAATGCGACTGCAGACGGGTCAGTTCTCCCCAAATAACGCGAAGATACGCTGCCCGCTCCGGCACCTCGATGTTCAGCATTTTTTCCACAGCCATCGCGTAGGCGAATCCATACATAAAGCTTGAAATTCCAGAAATGCGTTCAGCAACAAAAAGCATCTTATGAAAGTCTTTTTTATCGACGAGACGTTCCAGCCCTCGATGCATATATCCCATAGCCGGCAAAGCTTCAACAACCTTCTCATCCTCTAAAACCAAACGAAACTGAATCGGTTCGAGTAAAACAGGATGCTGCGGACCAAAAGGCATCACGGTTCTCCGATCAGCCATTAGCATCACCTCCCGAAAAAACCTGGTGCGAATCCATCTCGGTGCCCTTCAACGCCTGATCACCTTCGACCATACAATCGTTGCATGGTAACCCGATTTCTTTTTTTCCAATGATTAAAAATTTAGCCTGATAATCGATGGAAAGCCCGTCAAACTTGATATCATAAAAATCTTGCAGTTCATTCTCAACGACAACTGCGGAAAAATAAACATCTGATATACTCGGAAGCACTTGGCCCCTAGCCACCTGGAGTCGAAGATGCTCCATATGCAGGTTTTTATCAAAATGATAGAGAAAATCATAGCCTTCATTGTCTTCACTACAAGTAATTGTAATTAGGCGCCAGCCATGCTCTTTTCGCCGACGCACTTCACTAACAATCCTATCCAGTGCGGAAACCTCAACCTTACACAGCATTAATTATGTTTCCCCCTATCTTTTTGACGATTTACTCAATTTAGCTTTGACTGGTTGATGTGCAAGCATCTCGACGGCTTGCAAAATTCCATCGATAATTGCTTCTGGTTTTGGGCTGCAGCCAGCGAGATACACATCGACAGGAATGACTTTGTCCACTCCGCCTAAAAGATTGTCACACTCCCGGAAGATGCCGCCCGTACAGGCACAAGCTCCGATAGCTACGACAACTTTTGGGCTGGGCATTTGTTCGTAAGTGTTTTTTAAAACTCGTTCATTTCGCTTATTGACACCACCTGTAACGACCAAAACATCGGCATGTTTAGGATCGCCCACATTAAAGATGCCAAACCTCTCCAAATCGTAGACCGGGGATAGACAAGCAGCTATCTCATAGTCACAACCATTGCAACTAGCGCAATTTAAATGAATCAGCCATGGCGATTTCTTAAGCGCTTTATGTGACAAATTTTTCATCCTATCCATTAACCTCGTTTCCCTAAAAATAGAGCCAAGCCAAATTCAGAACCGACAGACTGATCCCGCCGATCCAGCAGACCTTCATCATCCATTGCCACGACATGCGCGCCTGGGTATTGTCGATGAGGACCTCCAACAAAATCACCAGAGCTACGAGCACTACTGCTACCCAGATATTGGTCGCCCAAAACATACCCAGAAATCCAAGCAATAGCGCCAACTCGTACAAACTCGCCAGCTCTATCATTGCCAGATAAGGGCCAGAATACTCAGTCAAGACTCCCCGGACTATTTCCTGATGGTTGTAGCGACTGGCTGAAATATCAAAGGGGGATTTTTTCATTTTTATGGCGATGACTAGCAGCATCGCCACGAAAAATAAAGGCAATTCCACTAGCAAAGGCTTGCCAAAAGAGCTGATTTCCTGCACTGAAAGCCCCCCGGTGACCATATAACAGGCTACAGCGAGGAGCAAGAGGATTGGCTCATAGGCCGACATTTGCATAATCTCACGCTGACTGCCGACTTGGCTATAAGGCGAGCCGCTACTCATCGCTCCGAGGACGAGACAAATGCCACCCAGGGCTGTCAGAAATATAATTATAATCAGATCACGGCCAAGCACAAAGAGCAGCACAGCCATTACTGCGAAAAACAAATGTAGCCAAACAAACAGCATCTGCAGGGTGTTGACAACAAGTTTTTCTTTGCCGAAAAGTTTTAAGATGTCGTAAAAAGGTTGAAGTATCGAAGGGCCTGTGCGCCCCTGCAAGCGTGCCGATAGCTTTCGATCTGCCCCTACTACAAATCCAGCGAGAAGCGGGGCCAGCAACAAAGTCCCTATTATCGTCGAGACCGTGGTCAGGACACTAATCATATAAATATCACTCCAATCATCACGACCAGTAAAACAATCCCAACAATATCCACCGGCTTGGATAGCTTTGTTTCACCTAAAGCGGAAGTAAGGTAATAAAGCGAGCTGCGACAAGGCAACCATTGATCCTGTATCGAGCAAAAATCGTAGGAACCGCACACAGATGATTCACCGCAAAGATACACCGGAACAGTGCGATAATGTTTTCTTTTTAAAGCCTGATAAAAACCAAATCCGATTAGAATCAGAAAAATAAAAAAGCCCACTACCACTGAAAAATTACCCACAAAACCGTTAAAAATCGCCAAACTATCGGGTTCCATCGCATAGTCCGGATAGTAAGCCTCAATAAACGGAATAATTAATCTATTAAACAAGGGAACCATCAGAATGCTTAGGACAAGGGAACCTGAAACCAAGGCGAAAAGTGACATGCGTATGAGGGGATGCTGTTTTTCGAAGATGATCTTTTCACCCTTTTCACATGCACCTGTCAACATGATTCCAGTCCAGCGCAACCAAAAGACCACCGTCAAAACGCTACCCATTACCAACATTATTGCGACTATCGGCAACTCTGGCGCTGCTTCCATCGCCGACCACTTCTTCCCGATAAACATTCCAAACGGGGGAAGAAGCATCGTTAACATTCCAATCGTAGCAGCAATTGTCGTTAATGGCATCCGGTTAAAGAGGCCATGCATATCCTCGACGTCACGGCTGCCGATCTCTTGCTTGACTGTGCCGACACAGAGAAATAGCCACGCGTTGGAAACACCGTGGAAAATGATGAACAAAATCGCAGCAGCAATCGACAATGGGGTATCTATTCCGGCACAGGAGATAATTAGCCCCAGATTAGCAATCGTCGAGTACGCTAAAATTTTCTTGCCGTTGCTTTGGCTGATTGCGAGAGCTGACGCTACAACGAATGTAAAGCCACCCACGATTGCCACCATGCTGCTTAAATGAGTCTGACTATAGGCCGGAGCAAAACGAAGCACCAAATAAACCCCAGCCTTGACCATTGTCGAGGAGTGCAATAAGGCCGAGACCGGTGCAGGAGCGTCCATCGCCCCCACCAGCCAACCCTGAAAAGGAATTTGCGCCGCTTTAGTAAAGGCTGCAAAGCAGAACAACCCCAGGGGCAGCAGCATCAGCGGAATAGCTCCGCCGTTTTGGACTATCTCTTGAACCGAGAAAGTCCCTTGAACATTATAGACTACGATGATCCCCAAAAGTAGAGCAACGCCGCCCAGCATGTTAACCGCCAAAGCCTTGGTCGCATTGACGATGTCTTCTGCAGTTTCATTATGCCCGATTAGCACATAGGAGCACAAAGTGGTGACTTCCCAAAAGAAAAAAACCCAGACCATGTTGTTGGTCATAACCAAGGCATTCATCGCAGCTAGAATCATTAGCATGAAAAAGAAAAACCTTGGTTGCTTGCTCTTGGTTAGTTTTCTGTCCGCCTCATATCGATCCATATACGGCAAGGCAAACAAAACAACAATGCCACCGACAATCGATACCAGGAGATTCATGATTAAAGCAAGGTTGTCACCGTAAAAAGCCGGGGTCACTGCCGTACTCTGTGCTAGAAAGAACTCGAGATATAAAAACAAAATTCCTTGGATTGCTGTTAAAATTGCGATGATTACGTGTTTTAGACGAAAAGCGATGTAGGCGATGAAGCTTAGCACCGCAATTTCACCAGCTAAAACCAAATATTTAATCGGGACGAATAATATTCTTGCAGCAGCTAATTCAAAGGGACCACGATATAAAAGCAACAAAGCCGAGCCGGCCAAAGCAACTGCCGTCAACGAGACCACAATTGTTCGCATTTTTTTATTATCGATCACCAGGCAAACTATCCCCGAGAACAGCGGCAACAGAATACTTATTGCCAAGAGCCAACTCAACAATTACAGCAACTCCTTGCTTCATAAATTTATTAGCATCAAGCCGCAACTAATTCAGCGCAGCGATATTTTCGTACACATTCAAATAAAAAAAGCCTGATTGTTTTTGTGCGGCAACGCTCTTGTTCGAGACTCTTTTTATTATACCAAAGCCGAAAACCCCATGAAACAATTTATCCCCAAAGTCCACCTCGAAAATCAGTCGGTGCCGGTTTTAGCCGGCACCGACTGCATTCAACAGACTCAGTTATTTAGCATAAAGATAATTAAATCACCTTTGTCTCATCCTCTAGATTCAACTCTTTGATTTTTTCCGGGGTGGGAATGCCGTCCACGCCCCAACCACGAATGGAATAATACTCAGGCAACATAACGTCAAGTTGGTTTACTTTACCCTTTTGGCTACCGGTCCCCAAGGGCACCTTCAGCATCCGCTCAGGCAAGGTATCCTCTTCCGGTTTGATGCCGGCTTTCAAATTGAATAATTTTTCGAAGTTCCAGACGCGCTCCGCTGCCTGAACCAGGGATTCCGCCGTCCACTGCACGCCAGTAGCATACTTTAAAAGCTCTGCCACCTCGACAGGAGTGACGGTGAACTGCGGGAAAGTGCACATGCCAACGCAATCAAAAATTGTTCCCAATTCTTGCTGGGAAACGACAAAAGCGGCCTTGCCCTCGGTTACATCTTGCTCAATCATATGCACAGTCAATTCCGGATCAGTCAAGTTACCCCGAACATGGCAGGCTCCGCGATTTGATGTGGCATAACATAGCCCGACCCCTTGTCCAGCCCTAGGCTCGTAGCCGGGGAACTCCTGTTTCTTGACAGTGATAGAGCACTCCGGATAGCCATAGCCCTCGGCGAGGCGATAAGAGCCTTCGGCTAGCTTGTCGCCAATCCCTTCCCGAAGACCCGTCAGGCGCACCAGCTCTACCATCGTCTCGGCGTTGCCGAAGCTAAGGTCGATGCTGGCCTCTTCCTTGGTGATGTAGCCTTTGCTAAAGAGCTCCATGGCGCAGCTGATCGTGCCGGCCATGCTGATCGTGTCGACGCCCATGGCGTTGCATTCGTAGTTGGCCTTGATGACGGCGTCCATGTCAAAGCAGCCGCAGTTGGCGGAAAAAC
>CAZWXO010000107.1:0-8010 GCA_964637885.1 uncultured bacterium | reverse complement strand
AATACGCATTTCTGTGCCTTAATTACTGATTAAATTCGGCAAAACAAATTGTCGGAAAGGAAGCACAATACTTCGTAGCAATTATGCCATACAGTACATGCCTAGTAAAGTCATAGCTACTTATCTCTTCTCCAAAAGATTGCTCTCTGCCAAAGCCAACACTATAGACATGGCGAAAATATTTCTTCAACGTCCATCGAGTAACAAACTTTCCGCTATAGTTTTCCTTGCTTCCATCTTTATCATTTGAGACAATTAGCGTATTAGTGGACTGTGTCAAAGTCTATATCATCAATATAATTTTCTCCTAACATGGCAATTAACATTTCGTAAGCTTCTTTCGGACTAACTTGTGATTTAATTATGGTAAAATTTCTGCTACCAACGTGACAATCAGCATGGTGCAATCAGATTCTTCCAATTGCCAACGAATGCTGCGACTGGTCAGTGTTCGTTCTAACCTCGGCGAAGTAAACTTGATAATCTTTTGCATCTCTCAGAAGGTAACTATTTATATATTGCATCGGCTCTTTCAAACAATTCTCTAGCATTAGGATAAATTACTGCCAGCGTCTTCCATGTAATAATTTTTTCCTTATGGCCTTCTTTGAAAAAATCTTTAGTTTGGGTGCTTGGACTATACTTGCTTGAAATAATTGCAGCGCAACGCACAGTTACCGGCGGTTTGCCAATTTTTTTAAAAAGTTCATCAATGATGTGCGTCTTATCTTCTTTAATGTAACCAAGTTGCATTCCCTCAAAACCTTGTCGGCACTTAGCTTCGATAATTATGATTTCGTCTTGAGCCAAAAGCGCCAAATCAAATGTTCTTTTCTCAGAAAATTTCTCTTCCCTAACCTTCATCCCGAATTCATACAAAACATCTCTGTAAAAGCATACCTCAAAGCCAATATCATATTCTTTATTAACATCGCAGGATATCAAATTAAGAAAAGGTTTAATATCTTTCTTTAACTGATAGTAAAGCTCGGCGCAAAAAAAACGTTCTTCCCTACTGACCTCTGCCCAGGATTTTTGATTAAAATACTCTAATTTCATCAACAATAACCGCCTTTCTTGCAATGGGTATATCTATCACATGCAATGAGTCTGGAAAAGAGTCCCCGAACAACAATTCTCCAAAGGTATTTAGCAAATACAACTCCGAACTCATTTTTTTTCAAAGGAGTACTGCCCATTCTGTATCATTTCCTAAGAATCGCGTTTCCATTAATTTCAATATTTTACATAAAAAATATGTGCCTGCGTTGAGAATGACAAAGTATTTCTTTACCACCTGACAGCGAATTATTTAATGCATATTCCACTAAAAAAGTTTACCACTATACTTTTTTGACAGTGAATTTCTTTACCATTTGGCTTCGCAATGTTTTGCATTATGAATTGGCCATGACAATAGGCTCACTATTTCCTAATTCATTGCTATTTATATTTTCGCCTCCAATTTACATCCTATTTTTGCGGGATGGGAAGCTATCGTCATACAAAAACCAAATAAGAACAAAAACTGATGGAGGGAAAACAATCGAGGTAAGAATGAAGATTATTATAAGATTTATTGATCGCATATACAACCTCTCCTCTCGCCTTCTTTAAATTCTGAAAAGCACCTACCAAGCTTTCGGTTATAATCATCCCACAGTACCTACGGCGAGGGGTTGACGCTGTTCTTATGTTTTAATTTTTTTAAACAAGTAGCAAAAAGATAAATGTTGTCGAATGGTGGGCTCATCGTCTGAGCCCTGTGGCAAGTAAACCATATCAACTAATTGGATGCCATCTTCAAATATCGGGTGGTCATATTCTATGTACCAAACTTAAATAAAAATAATCTAAGCGCACCCGATGGTACACCTAGATTACTAATTTTAAGTATCAGGTTTTTCCTCACTCGACAATGGCCGCGAATTTTGATAATATCGCGGGCAAGCCCTTTCTCGACATCAGTAATAGCCGCAAGTCCGCTTCGCACCTTGCTACCTTCGACGCTAAAATCCCTACGACTGTGATTGATGTCCGGTGATAGCGCTTCGACACCTGCTTGCCTAGTCTCTTGGTGCACTTTGTTACTTAGGACATTTTTCCTCTGAAACGTATGTACAAAGAGCCGCCGCAAACTCAACAGGATAATGCGCTTTTAGCCAGGCTGTTTGACAGGCTAATATGGCGTAAGGAGCAGCGTGACTTTTACTGAAACAATACTGTGCATAAGTAGCCATTAAATCAAAAATCCGAATGGCTATTTCCTCCTTGACTCCTTTGGCAAATGCCACCTCAATGAATTCCGGGCGTTTTTCCTCAACGATTGACATTTTTTTCTTGTCCATTGCCTTGCGCAACGCGTCAGCATCACTCATCGTGAAACCTGCCATGGCAACAGCTATTTGGATCACCTGCTCACGATACATGATAATCCCATACGTCTCCTCTAATATTGAATCAACTAGCGGATGCAAAGATTCAATTTTAGTTCGATCATGCTTATTGTCAATAAAGGCCCTGACCATACCGCTGTTAAGTGGCCCCGGCCTGTAAAGTGCCACCATCGCCATTATATCCTCAAAGCAATCAGGTTGCAGCTGCCGCAGGTATCCCTTTATACCCGCACTTTCAAGCTGAAATACCCCTGACGTATCCGCCTTACTTATCATCCGAAAAAGCACCGCGTCATTCAGGGGAATGTCATCAGGATTGACTTGCACGCCATGTGCTTCGAAAATTAGCTCACCAGCATTTTTTATAAAGGTCAGGACACTAAGCCCGCGAAAATCTATTTTCAAAAGTCCTAATTCCTTTACACGTTCGGCTGTACATTGTGTCGACGTCAAATTATCCTTGGTTCGTGCCAATGGTATATTATCAGTTAAGGGGAATTTTGAGATGACGACACTTTCCTTTTGTACAGAAACATGCCTAGGGATACCTTCAAGCCTTTGGGCAATCTGATAGATTTTTTTATATTCGGAGGTTGAATTGACGAACGCCGCTAGTTCAGGGCTTTTGGTCAAGGCATCGCCTAAACTGATACTCTGCTCAACCGGCAGGAGCTCGGCCAGCTCGTTGGCCTGGGCATAAGGAAGATTCATCGCCCTTGCTACATCCTTAATTGCTGCCCTTGCCTTCATCGTCCCGATAGTTGCAATCTGGGTGACATGATCAGCCCCATAACGTTGGACTACGTATTCAATTACTTGGGGAAGCCGTTTTTCACTAATATCGATGTTGATATCGGGCATTGAAATGCGTTCGCTATTCGAAAAACCTTCGAATAGCAGATTATATTTAAGCGGCTCGACGTTAGTGATACGGAGTAAATATGAAACAATACTTCCAGCCGCACTACCCCGCACTGGCCCCACCGGTATATCTTTTTCTCTGGCATATCGCATAATATCCCACAAAATTAAGAAAAACGTCTGATACCCCATTTTGTCAATGACCGATAGCTCATATTCAAAGCGAGTACGAATTTCATCCGTTATCGCTGAATATCGTTCCGGCAATTCAGTTTCACATAATTCTCTAAGGTATGACACAGCAGACATCCCATCGGGCACCTGAAAATATGGTAAAAATAAGCCGTCATCTTTGATTTTCACTTGGCAACGTTTTGCAATATTTAGGGTATTAGATAACGCTTCCGGAATATCTGAAAATATTTTTTCCATTTCATCCGGGGAATGCAGATAAAAATTATCATTGGGGAATCTTGGTCTGCATTCATCGTCTATTTGACAATTTGCCTGAACACACAAGAGAACATCGTGTACCGCAGCATCTTCTTGGGCAATATAATGCACGTCTACCGTCGCAACTAAAGCGATCTCTGTTTCTTTGGAGAGACGAACCAACTCAGGGTTGACTTTGTCTTCGCCAGCTATGCCCTGACGCTGAATTTCTAAGAAGAAATTATTCCTCCCAAATATCTCCTGGTATTCAAGTGCAAGCTGCTTAGCCTTCTGGCAATCACCAGCCAAAATTGCCTGCGGGATTTCACCTTTGATGCAAGCTGACAAAGCAATCAGCCCCCCCGCATAGTGCCGAAGCAAAGCTTTGTCTACTCGAGGCATATAATAAAAACCCTCGATTGAAGAAATAGAAGCTATTTTCATCAGATTACGATAACCCTCTGTCGTCTCTGCCAATAAAATCAGATGGCACAGGTTATCATCAAGGCCAGCTTCCTTATCACAAATAGTTCTAGGTGCCACATATACCTCAAGCCCAATTATCGGGTTGATTCCTCTTTTTACGGCAGCTTCAAAAAAAGCCGGCACACCAAACATGGCGCCATGATCGGTTATGGCAAGGGCCGGCATCTTATATTCAAGTGCCCGGTCAAGCAAATCATCCACTCGGCAAGTGCTCTCCAGCAAACTGTATTCGGTATGAACATGTAAGTGAACAAAACTAGCATCTAATTCTTCGCTAAATATCGACATTTTCCGCCTCGCAATCAAATTTTTCAGGCAATCAACTGTTCGTTACGTGATCCGAAGGGTGTGAGTTTTATCAATGCAGTGCCCAACTTTCTCCAGCATCATTCAAGGAATATGACACAAAAAAGCATAAATCCTCATCCACTAGGAAGACCAATTTTTTAATGATAAGGCAAACCTTTCTGCAATATAATCGTTTTCAATTCTTTCAAGAAACTCACTGAACTCACTGAAACTAAATACATCATTTTCTTGTGTATGTTTTGGTAATAAATATACAATTTTAGGAGTAGTGGCTGCCAAACTATCTAGCATCTCTATTCTTTTCAAGTCTTCAATTATCTGTTTCCATGAAAGTTTTGTAGGTTTGTCAAATACATCCTTTATCTTGCTTTTTTCTTCTTCTGTGCATTTCTCTTTAACAATACTGCAAGGTTCTCCATAAAGTTTTTTAAACAACTGTAAGTACTTATCCTTTGATTTAGTCTTATCAAATATTTCTAAAATGCCGTCGACAATTTCTTTGAAATTGTATTCAATTGCTTTTCTTAGGTAATTATCCTGCACCTCATTTTTTGAGTTATTATCAGTTTTTAATTCAATAAACAAAATTTTTGCCTCATCTAAATCTATTAAGACATAATCAACTTTTTTTGATTTTCTATCAGTAGCCCCATAGAGCAATTTTCTAGAAAGAGGAAATTCAGGTATTAATATGCATTTATCGATGTTTCTAATAATTCCTTTGTAAAGAAAAAATTCTCTCATATATGCTGCAAAATATATATCAGCGCGCCGTTCCAATTGATAGCCAGGTAACTGCCTCCAATCGTCGAGTGTATCAAAAATATTATTAATCTTGTCTATCATTTGAATCATCCTCTCTTAACTATTTGTTGTGAACTGTCATCAAATAAACATGATAACCTATTTTTGTCAAAGCATATCAAATAATAATCAATTAATCCATTGAAGATCAATATGACATATTAAAGCACAAAAGGCTCGATCTATTAGCAACCCCTCGAGGTCAAGTCCGAAATTGTGTGTAAATCCCCGGCAAAACCCTGAATGCCCTGTTGGATTATCCGTGGCCTGACTCAGCCCGTCAATGGTCGATAGGATAAAGTTACCGAATGCGCAATTCCCATTGACTGCCTGAGGCAGGCCGCAGGCCCTCTGGGTAAGGCATTCAAGGTGATTTCATGGCTTGCCGATTTAAGCGATTTGTCCCTTTGTTTTTCTTTGCTCTCTTTGTTCTAGATATTCTTATAGAGTATGTGAGTCCTTCACAAATAACTAGCACATTCTCGCATTATGGCCGACATCGATCTATCTATTCGCTATTTGATGCTCTGCATATTCCGCATCCGGTATTCGTGTTTTTCGTAACAATAATAAACTGAAAGGTTAATCTCTTTGATTACTTGCATATCGCGATGAAAGGTTCTGTCTGAAATTTCCGGCAATTGTTGCTGTCGACAAATTACCCGCACAACTTCTTTATTAACCCTGCCGTGGCACAAAAGGCACTCGTAAATCAACAGTACCCGCCGCAGACGCAAGGAATTTTCATTTGCCGGTTTATTCTTGCTTTGCTGCAGAAACGCCATTCGCAGTTTTTCGGCACTAGTAAAGATCCCCATATTAAGGCGTAGATTTGGCAAAACCGCTTGGAAAGTACCCTGATAATTCTCTAAGTAGGTTAACGGGAGCTTCACTGGCGTTAACGCTTGTGGAGCTGCTCCTCCATCACTGGCAACTTGCCATTGGCGATAAAATTCATCCTGACTCCCAATGGAAACCCCGTCCATGTTGATAAAGGCAAGACAAGCACCGCTATTCAAAACTTGCCCAACCGTCTCGATTTCACATAGTTTGACCGTCCCCGGCTTGCTAAATCTATCTAAGCTAATTGTTTTTTTCGCGAGAACCTGTAATTTTTCAAGATGATCATGTTCAAGCTTATAGGTCACAACCGTGGTTGTCTTTTCATTCTCCATTTTCAGCCCTCCCATTTATGTGCTTCCGAGTAAAAATGAATTAAGCTTACTAGTTCTTCATCCGCCAGATTATCGGTGTTTATAAAACTTAAACATCCCTGATAAGCCAAAAGATCAGTGTATGTTTCACATAAGATAATATTGCAACCCTCCGGCGCCTTTGCTCGAATGCGGTTGCTTTCTTTTGCGCTTAGACCGTAAGTTAATATTTGCCTTGCTGTATCTAACAGCTGCCCTGATATCGGGTTTTTAGCTTTCATCATTGCCCCTTTCTCACTTGATAGACCTTGCTTTCGTGCCATCCTTCGTATGATTCAAAAATTCTTTCCGCTGCATCATATACATCCTTTTGTCGAACAACAAAAAGCATTTTCATTACGGCTTCGATTTCGGGAAAAAGCTCTGGAACAAGCAATTGCACGTTTTGTTGAACTTCATCCTTACTACCTATCAAGGATAGCGCGAAGACATCAATACCTTTATGCTTGATAATATATTTCAAATGGTCGCTGTTTGTTAACCTTTGCAATGATTTTTCAAAAAGTTTATAGTTCTCTTTTTGCTCCCTTGATTCTTTGCTGGGGTTCCACCGGGATTTTATTTGCTCTGGTTTGCTGTATTTTGGAATTGCTTCAAAGCTAATATCATCAAAATAATCCTTCCCCAGCTTGGCAATTAGCATTTCATATGCCGCCTTCGAACTAAGTTGCAATTCGAATATTGTTAAAATTTCACTTGCCAAGGTAGCAACCAGCATCGCACAATCAGACCCTTCTAATTGCCAGAGACATCTATCAAGAATCATTTTAGCCGCATCTAACCCTGAATTTAAGTAGAAATACAAGGCATTCCCAAGGATTAGGGGCTCCTTTTTCTCGTAGCAATCCTCTTCCAGTGATAAAAGGCCAGCTAGCTCTGCTTTGCTACATAAGTAGACAATTTGAAAAACCATTGCCTTGACGATTTCCTTTTCCGCTGGACTTTGAACCCCTTCAATTAATTCATCCATGGGCTTCATGTAATCACCCCCATCACTAATGCGGTAACGCTTTGCGATAATAGCACGCCTTATACGGCGCGGGGTTGACGTCTCCCGCCGCTCAGAAAATATTTTATTTTCAGAGAACAGTACTTTAACACGGTCTATTTTTGCGGCTCCGACCAATTGAGATAACCCGGTTACAATTTTGTGAACGTAAAAAAAGGCACACGGACCCGCAAAATTACGTATTCGTGTGCCCAATTATTAAATTATTAAACTGCCGAAAGATAAATTCAAAGAAAAAATCCGTCGACAGTGCTCATTCTAGCATATAAAAGCTATCCGAGTAAAGAATCATTGGACATTTCTTTTACTTGACGAAAAGGAACTTGTCCACCTTCTTTTGTCCAAATTATAATCTGAAAACTATTTGTTCCTTCAGGCATAATGAGTTAAGCCCATATAATTGTGAGTTAAGCCCATATAATTGTGTTAATTGGTTTCACTAGATAAATAGGTGGAGCCATGAAGATTCCTCGGTTAGAATTAAAGCGACTAAACCTAA
>CAZWXO010000106.1:4417-8103 GCA_964637885.1 uncultured bacterium | reverse complement strand
GCGCCGGAAGTCGTTCGGAGGTCAACGTCCGTCCACGGGATCTGGCAAATATGGAGACGGCTTTTATCGCCCAAGCTCCAGTGATAATTATTGGTGATTTCAAGCGGGGTGGAGTGACCCAGCTTGTCGGCACCTGGCAGCTGATTTCTGGGCGCGAGCAGGAGCATGTCAAGGGATGGGTAGCTAACCGGACAAGCCCCGGAGCGGATGTTGCCAGTTGGGATGCTGCACTACGCCAACATACAGGGCGACCTTTGCTTGGCCAGGTGCTAGAAGGCCCAGCAGCGGCAATTCAGGCGGAAGACGCCGCTTCGATGGCGGTGGGGGCGGGCCTCGTGGATCCGGATTTTTCTCTTTTAGCGGAGCATATCGCGGCAGGCGTCAGGATGGATCTAATTCAGGAGATAATGGAGGAGGGGATCTGTCCATGAGGCGCCAAGGGATGCCAGAAGGGTTGTACTTTGTCGCGGGCGGGGCCCGCAGCGGTAAAAGCGCCTTTGCCGAAGAGCTGGCGATTTCCTGTGGCCCCAATGTGGTGTATCTCGCTACCGGTCAGGTCTGGGACGAAGAGATGGCGGATCGCGTGGCGCTCCACCAAGAACGTCGCCCGGCGAGTTGGTCTACCGTCGAGGTCCCCCGGGGCGGAGAAGGGCAAATATTGGCTTTGTCTCAAGGAGCTGACGGGATTTTATTTGATTGCCTGACCTTGTTTATAACAAATATTATGCTGGCACCCGAGTATCAGGCGCTGGAGAAGCTTGTTTTGCGGCAGATCGTCTTAGACTGTGTGGACAATTTAATTCAAGCGGCTACGAAAGCGGCCTGCCCGGTTATCGTCGTCAGCAATGAAACCGGCCAGGGAATCGTGCCGGACAACGCGCTCTCCCGGGAGTTTCGGGATTTAGTCGGGATAGCTAACAGCCGGATGGCGGCGGCGGCCAAGGAGGCCTGGTTTGTGATGTGCGGCATCCCAGTCGCCCTTAAAGAACTGGACTGGCGCCAGCAAAAACGGTAGGAAGGCGGTAGATACACAATGAAAAAGCAAAGCCTGATGATTCAAGGGACAGCCTCCGATGCCGGCAAGAGTTTTCTCGTTGCCGGGTTATGTCGTTATTTTGCTAATCAGGGGATTCGGGTTGCTCCTTTTAAATCCCAAAACATGGCTCTCAATTCGGCAGTTACGGCCGATGGAGCCGAGATCGGGCGGGCGCAAGCTTTGCAAGCCGAGGCCGCCAAGACTCCAGCCCTTTCACTGATGAATCCAATTTTGCTGAAGCCGCGGGATGACATGGTTTCACAATTAATTGTCCGGGGGCAGGCCGTCGGTGATGTTACTCCCAAGGAATATCAGGAGTTTGCTTTGCAAGAAGGCCATCTAATTGCTGCCAACGCCTTTGCCGAACTGCATCAACTTTATGATCTGATTATCCTCGAGGGGGGCGGCAATCCCGCCGAGCCGAACCTGGCTCACTACGACATCGTCAATATGGGAATGGCCCGCATGGTGGATGCCCCGGTTTTGCTTGTTTCCGATATCGACAGGGGGGGAGTTTTCGCTTCTTTGGTTGGCACGCTGTCGCTCCTGGAAGAGGCTGATCGCCCCCGAGTCAAAGGAATGGTCATCAACCGCTTTCGCGGTGATTTGGATATTTTGCAGCCGGGTCTCGAATTTCTTGAGAAGAAAACGGGGCTCCCAGTTGTCGGGGTTTTGCCGTATATGACAGATATAAGATTACCTGAAGAGGACTCGCTGGCGGCCAGGCGCCGCAGTGCCCCGCGAGGCGAAGGACTGCAGATTGCTGTTATTCGGTTGCCGCGAATATCCAATTTCACGGATTTCGATGCACTGGCGGCTAGTCCCGGTACCGATGTATTTTTTGCCGCACATCCTGACGAATTGCGCAGTGCGGATGTTGTCATTATCCCTGGAACCCGCAATAGCGTCCAAGATTTGGCTTGGATGCGGGAAAAGGGGTTGGATCAGACTATAATCACCTTGCACGGCCATGGAGTCCCAATTACAGGTATTTGTGGCGGTTATCAAATGCTTGGCCGTTTGATGCACGACCCCGATGGCCTTGAGGCTGCCCCTGGGACAACAGCCGGCTTGGGTTTGTTGCCTTGCGAGACGGTCTTTCGGCCGGGTAAAACGGTCCAGCGGGCCACGGGGGCGGTGCTAAGCCAGCCCTGGAGCAAAGGGGCAACCTTGGCGGGCTATGAAATTCATAGCGGTGAGACAACGGTGGACGACATTAAAACTGTTTTCGCCCGGCTAACGCGCTCGCCAGGAGATGTTTTGGTAATGGACGGTTGCGCCGCTGACGATGGACTTGTGTTTGGTACATATTTGCATGGCTTGTTTGATGACGGGTCTTTCCGCCAGGCGTATCTGACTCATATCGCGGAGCTAGCGACTAGGCGTGGTAGAGCATTGCCGGCAATTGTAATGTCAGCTCCAGAGATTGATCCACTAGACCAAGTGGCAGCAATGCTCGAGCAGAATTTGGACATGGAGCTGATACAAAAAATCATCGATCAGGGAAATAAATAGTTCGTTTATTGGAGGGGTTGAGCTTTGAAGTTTCCGCGGATTCTGGTCGCCGCCGCCTCGAGCGGTTCGGGAAAAACAACCGCAACTTGTTGCCTGATCGCCGGCTTGCGGGCTAGAGGGCTTCGCGTGGCCGCATTCAAGGTTGGCCCCGATTTTATTGATCCTTCGCATTTAGCACGGGCTGCCGGTCGGCCCGCCCGTAATATCGACCCCTGGATGGCCGGCGGGGCGCATCAGGCGATGCGACTTTTCGCCGCTGGTTGTCAAGAGGCCGATATCGCCGTCATTGAAGGAGTGATGGGTCTTTTTGATGGCAGCAGCGGAGCTTGCCCAGAGTCTTCGACGGCTGGCGTCGCCAGGCTCCTCAATGCTCCGGTGCTTGTCGTTTTTGGCGCTCGGGGCATGGCTGAAACTGCCGGACCGCTGATGCGGGGATTGGTCCAGCACGATCCCCTCGTCGACATTGTCGGGGCGATTCCCTGTGGTACTGGTAGCGAAACCCACGCCGCTTCGCTGGTCAAGGCTTTGGCCGCGAGCGAGGTGGATTGCTTGGGGCATCTGCGGCGTGACGAACGCCTGGCTATGTCGGAGCGCCATCTGGGCCTCATCCCCGATGGAGAAATGTCAGCTGACGACCATTTAGCAAACTGGACCGCAGCTGCAGAGACCCTTGATTTAGATCGGATCATTCAGCTGGCAGAAAGTGCTCGGGAAATGCCGCTGCCGGAGGAGTGGTTTGTCGGGGAGGCTGTCACTGAAGTTTCTAATCCGCCCATTTTAGCGATTGCCCGCGATGCCGCTTTTTCTTTTTATTATCAGGATAGTTTGGACGCTTTAGCGAGGGCGGGACTTCGCTTGGTCGACTTTTCCCCCCTTCGAGATACAGCTTTGCCGAAAGGTACTTGCGGTGTTTATTTAGGTGGAGGTTTCCCTGAGCTTTACGCAGCTCAGCTATCTGCTAACCAGCCGATGATTGCCTGTCTGCGCCAGGCGTGGAGCGGGCAAATGCCTTTTCTGGCTGAGTGTGGTGGTTATATGAGCCTCTGTGAAACCTTGGCGGATTTTTCCGGTGAAATTTGGCCAATGGCCGGCATCGTGCCTGCTCAGGCGGTGATGGGTAAAAAACTGGCGGCCC
>CAZWXO010000106.1:0-4407 GCA_964637885.1 uncultured bacterium | reverse complement strand
AGGTCACCAAGAACTCCAACTGGGCAATGGGAAGGCCCTTGGCTATCGCCGAGGAACTACTTGCCAGGATAGCTTTTTGGGGCCGGCCGGTACTGAGGTCAGGGGCCACGAGTTTCACTACTCCAAACTAACGGCTCAACCCCACCAAGCCGCAATTAAACTGGCACGGCCGGGCCAGGAAGACCTTGGGGCTTTGGCTGGCTTTGCAGCTAATAATTTGGTCGCCAGTTATTTGCATCTGTATTTGCCCGGACACCCGGAGGTCGTCGGGAGATTTGCCGCCGCCTGCCGAGTTTTTCAAGGGCAAGCTTAAACTCGCTGCTTTTGTGGTCAGGAAAGCATGTGCTTTTTTAGATGAGAGATAGTTTATTTGTGTTTTATTGAAGGAGAGTGCTCGATATTTTTGATCCATTATTCATGGCGGCAGGCTTTCTAACGCGGATACCCTTGCCAGGGCGTTACGATGAAAAGAAAATGCCACTGGCGATTGTCTGTTTTCCCATCGTCGGGATTATTCTAGGTGCTGTTTTAGGGGCTGGTGCTTATGTCGCGGATTTTTTGTTGCCGGATCTGGCGGCCGGAGCAATTGTGATGATTTGTTATATTTTCCTGACAGGTGGATTACACCTGGATGGTTTGATGGACACTGCTGATGGATTAGGCAGTTGGCGGGATCGGGAGAAAATGCTGCTGATAATGAAGGATAGCCGCGTCGGCGCAATGGGAGCCATTGCCGGATCGTCCCACCTCATTTTGCGTTTCGCGCTTTTCGCCTCGCTTTTGGCCTTGCCCGAAAAGGCTCAAGTCTGGTCAGTTTTTCTCGTTTTTCCGCTTTTTGCCCGCCTGGATATGGTTTTTGCCATGGTGCATTTTCCCTACGCCCGCACTGAAGGCCTTGGGAAACCATTCGTAGCTGCTTCGAAGCTGTGGGTTGGGATTGCCACGGCGGGCATAACTGTCGTTTATGCAGTTTGTATTGCTTATCTTTTTGAAGCCTACTTGGTTGTGGCTGTGGTGGGTTTTGTTTCACTCATTCAGGGAGCTAGCCTGGCCTACTATATAGCGGGCAAACTGGGAGGGCTGACAGGCGATACTTATGGAGCAATCGGAGAGGTCTCCGAGGATGTCAGTGTTGCCGTTGCCTTAATAATACTGCATTTGTTTTAGCCACGAGCTTCTTCCGCGATTAGAATCAGATTGCGTTGCCTGGACTTGGCCTCATATAAACTTTTATCCGCAATAACAAAGAGCTCATCGACGGTGGCACCTTGAGAGGGAAATCCGGCAACTCCGCCGGATATTGTTAGCTTACGGCCCAGCTTGAAGTCCTCGGCTTCCAGGCGAAGGCGAATGCGTTCAGCCACTTGAAAAGTAGCGTCGGTGGTGCTCCCGATGGCGATAATGGCAAACTCTTCACCGCCGATGCGCCCAATGATGTCGGTTTCTCGCATGCATTCAAGAGATATCTCTGCGACCTTCTTTAGCACTTCATCCCCTGTGCGATGCCCAAAGTCATCGTTGACTGCCTTGAAGAAATCCAAATCTAAAATCGCAAAGCCCAGTGGCTGATTGTAGCGCTTAGCCCGGGCCATTTCTTGGGCAAAGCGGTTGAAAAAGGCTCGACGATTGCATAGGCCTGTTAATTCGTCATACATTGCTAAGCTGCGGAAACGCTTGACAAGGCTTAGGTTAGTTAAGGCTCGCGCCAGATTGCCTGCGGCGGCTTGCATTACTTCGAGGGTGGCATCATCCGGGCGTTTTTCTTCGGTGGCGTAGATCAGAACTATCCCTACCATATCGTGAAGATTGCGCATGGGAATAGCATAGAGAGACAGGCCGTGCAGTCCATCCCGTGCCTGAATCGGAATTAGCGGGGATGATGCGGGTTGTTCGATTTTAAGAGCGACATGGCTCTGAAAGGCTTCCCAGGCGAAGGAATTGAGCATGTTTTCGCACTTAGTATTGCTGAGGCAGGCTAAAGGATTGTCAGCTAGAGGAATTAATTTGATTGTCTCATCCTGCCCGGCGACGACGACGCCAGTGCGAACACCAAAGCGGTTTTTAAAACTGGCATAAGTAATTTCCGCCAGTTCGATTTCGCTTTCACAGTTGCCTATCGATAGATTATAATTGAGGAGAAAGTTTAAATCTTCTTTTTCTCGCGTTTCCTGGACAGCCTGAATCAGATTGCGGCTTCCGATGGCCGCAACGCTACAGGCAAAGGCTAGTACAATTATTGTCAGGAGCGGCGAAATGGGAGAGCCGCCGGTAATCAAATCCAGCGAGCGGAAAATAAGGCTACAACTCAGTGCTATGATTCCGTAGCGGAAGCCGAACATTGCCGCGGGAAAGGCGGCGGCCGTCAAGATGAAGGTGTCCAGATGAAAGAATCCTTCAATCGAATAGCCCCAAAGTCCTAAACATAGCCCGCTGGCAATCGAATGAAAAAGTTTAAAGGTGGGCGTTTTCTCCGTAGGGGTCATGACTTGTGCGCCAAATAGGGCGTACATCCCGCCAATGCTAAGGAAAAGTGGCCAATTGAAGCCACTCAGGAGACTCGCCCCCGCAGAAATCGATATGCAAATAAAGACAGTTATCCGTAAGGTGCGGGTTTTCATTTTTCCACCTCGTATCTTAAATGCGCCTATGGTATCATTATATATAGAACTAAAGAACTATGCAAGAATTAATCTAAGGAAAGTTGGTATTAAATTGTATTTGTATATGATCCGGCACGGAGAAACTGTTTGGAACCGTGATTTGCTATTCACCGGGCAATCCGATATCGAGCTGACCGATCGAGGGCGGGCTCAAGCAGCTGCTCTAGGACGGCGCCTAGCGGGCGTCGACTTTACGAGGATTTATGCAAGTGATCTGACCCGCGCCCTGGAGACTGCCCAGATTGTTTCAGGGCAAAGTGCCGAGGCTGTAACCGCCGACCCCCGGCTTCGAGAGGCGGACTTCGGGGACTGGGAGGGAGCTTCCTGGGCTAGCTTGTCCGAAAAATGTCCCGATGAATTAGCACGTTGGCGGGAAAACCCGGCAGAGATAGCAGTACCCGGGGGCGAGTCGTTTCGTCAGCTTTTAGTTAGGACTGAGGCTGCGATGCAGGATATCATCGCCAGTCACGAAGATGGAAATATTCTCATTGTTTCTCATGCCGGTACAATTCGCATGTATCTGGCGGCGATTCTTGGGGCAGATATCAATCAAATCTGGCGGTTGCGGCAGGACAACGCCGCCCTGAATTTGCTTCAAGTCAGTGAAGGCGAACCGTTTATCAATTTATTAAATGACACTACGCATTTGGAGGGAATATAATGCCGGAATTGCCAGAGGTAGAAACATTTTGCCGCGGACTGTCCCAAGTATTGGAAGGTCGGACTATTTGCCGGGCTGATGTTTATTACGACAATATCATTCGCTATCCCGAGCCGGAGGCATTTGTGCAGATGATGCACGATCGCCGTGTTGAAGGGGTTTCCCGCAGCGGGAAGTATGCCATTATTCACCTTGACAGGGAGCAGGACCTCATCGTTCATTTTCGCATGACAGCGCATTTTCTTGTCGTGCAGTCTCAGGAGGCGATGGACAAGCATGCCCATGTCGTCTTTCATCTCGACGATGATCGCCAGCTCCGTTTTATCGAGCCACGCAAATTTGGCACGATGCATCTCGTCCCTAGGGACCATCACGAACTTGCTGGAGGCATTGTCGGCCTGGGCCCGGAGCCCCTCTCGGATGAGTTTACAGCCGAGTATCTCCAGGGAGCCTTGTCTGGGCGGAAGGTCAAGATTAAGACAGCTTTGCTGGACCAACGCGTTGTCGCCGGATTGGGGAATATTTATGTCGATGAGGCCCTCTTTCGGGCAGGCATTCGCCCCAACCGACTAGCCGAATCCTTGACGCTACCAGAGATTCAGGCGCTTTGCGAAAAAGCTGACGAAGTTATTGCTGAAGCCATCGTCTGCAAGGGCTCCAGTATCAGAGATTACTGTGGCGTAACCGGAGAAAAAGGCAGTTATCAGGAAAAACATAACGTTTACGGCCGCAGCGGGAAACCCTGTAACAAATGCGGTTGCGAAATAATGCGGATCGTCGTTAACGGGCGGAGCGCCCACTATTGCCCGCACTGCCAGCGGTGACGAGGCGGGTTTTGATGCCCTACCCTAGGATTACATGGCAACAGAAAGCAGAATAGAGGGGGCGTTTTAATTGCTGGAAATAATGGCTAAATCTTTGCTCATCGGTTATTCCGGGGCGATGATGCCCGGATCTCTTTTAACCTATACCATCGACAAAAGCTTGACGGGTGGGGCTCGCAGTGGCTTGATCATTTCCATCGGCCACTCGCTCCTAGAGCTGGTCCTCGTCGTAGCGATCCTATTTGGCTTCGGGGAGCTGCTG
>CAZWXO010000105.1:7802-8191 GCA_964637885.1 uncultured bacterium | reverse complement strand
TTTATCTGTCAAACAAAGTGACAACTGATGAACTGCAAAATTCTCTTATCGCCCAAGCTGGCGAACAAGCCGCTACTGTCAATGAATCACTTTTACAAATCGGAGTAATGACCAACGTCCTGGCATCCGACATTGTCGCCCTGCCCCTCGGCAGCAATGCCGAATTATACGCCATTATTTCTGAGTATCTCCAAAAAAGTGATTTGATCTTTGGCGGCGGCTTTTGGTACGAGCCGTACTATTCCAGCCCAACGGAAGAATACTTCGGCCCCTACCTGTACAAAGATGGCGCTGCAATCGTCACGACAATGGATTACAGCAACGCCGAGTACGACTATTTTTCTCATGACTGGTACAATACGTTTGCCTACATGATTAATGATACTGGA
>CAZWXO010000105.1:4877-7792 GCA_964637885.1 uncultured bacterium | reverse complement strand
ACCGGGCCAATTACAGCGAGCCTTTTTACGATGAAGTGAGCGATATCATCATGATGACCGTCGCCAGCCCCATCATCAAAGACGGTCAACGCATCGGCGTCACCACGATGGATATCTCCATCGACAATCTGGACGAATACGTCAAGGGTATAAAAATAGGTAAAACCGGCCTGGCCTTTGTCGTGACCTCGGAGGGCTACTACCTCGCCACGAATGACCCTGAGAAAAATATGACCGTCAAGATTGCCGACGACGACGCTGACCTGGCACAGAAGATCACCACAGCCGAGACTACTGGATTAACCAAAGGGAAATTCTGGGGTCAGGAAAGCTACCTAGCCTATTCACCCATCGGTGAAACGGGGGCCAAGCTCGTTGTCATGCTACCTGTCGCCGAAGCCGAAAGTGCCATGCAGCAAGGTTTGTTAATCAATGTTGGAGCTTTTGTCATCGCTATCCTCGCCTTTATTATTCTGATGTATTGGGTCATCAGCAACAAAATTGTCGCCCCGATTCGCATCTTGCAGACAGCTATGGGGAGACTTGCCGCTGGTGATCTGACCGAGCAGGCCGACCTGCGCACATTGGAGACAAAGAAAAATGAGTTAGGCACCCTAGCCCGCGCCTTTAACGCTTCGATTAAAAACACCCGAGGGCTGGTCGCTGACATCGACGAAGCCGCGCTAACTGTAGCGGCCGCCAGTGAAGAAGCCAGCAGCTCAGCAGAGCAATCGTCGCAAACATCACAGCAAATTGCCATAACAATTGGCGAACTAGCCAAGGGAGCTTCAGAGCAAGCCGACACCTCACAGCAAGCCAGCAGCCAAGTCGGCAAGATAAATAATCTCATCCAAGGTGTCACCAGCCGCATCGAAGATGCCAATAACGTCGCAAATAATGCTAAAAAAATTGTCAGCGACGGCGTTGCAATTATCAACGAGCAAAAACAAAATTCCATCGAAAACAAAACCGCCTCCAGCGCAGTTGCTACTTCGATTAAAGCTTTGTCGGAAAAATCCCGCAAGATCGAAGAGATTATCAGTGTCATCGGAGGCATCGCCGACCAAACGAATCTCTTAGCTCTCAATGCAGCTATCGAAGCTGCCAGGGCCGGGGACCAAGGTCGAGGCTTCGCTGTCGTCGCCGATGAAGTCCGCAAGCTTGCCGAACAATCCGGCGAAGCAACACAGGAAATCATCAATCTGATCAAAGAAATACAGTCCAGCGTAACCGGAGCTGTCAACGACGTCGCCAAATCGGAAGAAATAGTCTTGAAACAAGATACCGCCGTCGCTAACACAGCCGAAGCCTTTGAGCACATCCTCGCATCATTTGAGACAGTCAGCCAGCGCGTCAGCGAGATCAGCGAACAGGCCGACCAGCTCAAAGCTCAAGCGGACGGGGTGTTCCATAACATTGAAGCCATTGCCAGCGTCTCTGAGCAAAGCGCCGCCGGAACTGAGCAAGTCGCCGCTTCCACGGAAGAGCAAATGGCGACGATGATAGAAATCAGCACAACAGTCACAAAAATGGCCGAAATGACCGAGCGCCTCCAAGAACATATCCAGCGCTTCAAACTCGCCTAAAGACTGCAAAACCCCCTGCGCTAAGTACGCAGGGGGTTTTCCTCAACTGCCTGCATGAATCGAAAGCAATTTTTTACCTAGATTCATCGAAAATCATCGCGCGCTATTTTGATGCTCCAGCGCTTTCAGCGGCTAGAATCTCTTTTTGACAAAGACTTCACCCCCTCGGAAATGCGGCTGTCTATCGAATTGGCCATGCGCGCAAGCGAATATCTCCAGAAAACGCCAAATTATATTATTTGATCGCCCTTGGCATTCTGATACTCATGGATGAATGTTTAGAAGACCGCGCTGACCGCGAACTCAAAATATGATTTTTTTGAATCAATAATTTACTCTCGGTTCAAAAAATTATTTCCGTTCAAACAAGAATGCCAGCAACGATAGCTTAGCATGGCCGCTGCCCCTCTATTTTCGAGAAACGCGCAAAGCTATCCCTGGACGTTATGAGCCTTTTGTCGATGGTATAAATATTGCAACATTTTTTAACATCATCAGTGAAACTCCGCCTCAGTAATTTTGATTCCACTGCAACAACTGGACGAAAGCACGGTTTTTCGCACAGATTCACAGGGTTCACAGAGAGGAAACAAATTTTCATAATACGGAACCTTACATAGCAAGGCTCCCCCTTGGCTATGAACTTTCTTTTCAATATGTTTATGCGTCTCTGTGAAAAAAATTTCCCCCGCAGGGAACGGAAAAACAAATTGTGCAAGAAGGGGGTGAGGATACCTGAACCTTTGGCTTTTTTAGCGCGCATCGATGGGGTTTTATAAAGCTGAACTTGTGATTCTAAAAATAACGAATTATAAGAATTTATCAGGGAAATGTCCAAAGATTAGCAAAATGAAAAGAGGTACAGAGTTATGAGCGACAAAAAGACAACAACACTTGGAGAAGGCCGTTACGATATCACAAATTGCGAGGTAACGATGAAAGCCGTTGTGACAACAGGCAATGGCGGTTATGATAAATTAGTTTATTGCGATGTTCCGATTCCGCAACTTGCAGCGAATGAAGTGCTGATTCAGGTTCTGGCGGCAGGGGTCAACAACACCGAAGTCAATACTCGGCTGGGCTGGTACTCATCCAAAGTCACAACCAGTACAGGAGGCCTCATCTCCGCTGAAGATGAAATGAATGAAGCAAAAAACCAAGGTGATGGCGGCTGGAATGAGGCGACACCCTTCCCGTTCATTCAGGGGACAGATTGTTGTGGTCGTGTCGTAGCTGTTGCGCCTGGAGTTGACAAAAGTTGCTTGGGTGACCGTGTCCTGATTCGTTCCTGTATGCGAGTCAGTGGTTGGGATTCATTGGAAAATATTT
>CAZWXO010000105.1:4000-4867 GCA_964637885.1 uncultured bacterium | reverse complement strand
GGCTTTAACTCGCCCGAGAACATCTGGATGGCGTCGGATTTTGACGGGGCCTTTGCCCAATTCGTCAAAGTACCCGCTAGCGAGATTTTTTCTGTAAACTGTGCATGGACTGATGCCGAGCTTGGGACCATTCCTTGCTCCTATGGTGCAGCTGAAAACATGATCCATCGCGCAAGAGTTGCCCAAGGTGAGCATGTTTTAGTCGCGGGTGCTTCGGGTGGCGTGGGCTCTGCGGCCGTTCAGCTGGCAAAGCGACGTGGCGCATATGTGACGGCTATCGCAGGGCGGTCTAAGTTTGAAAAAGTACGGGAAATCGGCGCTGATCAGGTCTTGGACAATGGTGCGGATCTTGTGGCCGCGTTGGGGGAAAAATCAGTCGATGCGGTGATTGATAATGTTGCTGGGCCTGCATTTGGGGAAATGATGAAGGTGTTAAAACGAGGCGGTCGGTATGCATCCTCGGGTGCTATTGCCGGACCAATGGTGGAAATGGATAAGCGCGATTTTTATTTAAAGGATTTAACACTGTTTGGCTGTACGGCTTGGGATCAACCTGTTTTCCCCAACCTTGTTTCCTATATTGAAAAGGGTGAAATCAAGCCCATCCTGGCAAAAACATTTCCACTTGAAAGAATTGTTGAAGCTCAAATGGAATTTGCAGAGAAAAAGCATGTGGGTAAATTTGTTTTGATTCCCGCGCAGATCGATGATGATGTTCAGCATTATTTAAAATCACTTAACTAGCGAGGCAGATGGTGCCAACATGGGGACGTTCGGAATCAATGAAGGAGTCCCGTATAGCATTTTTATTAACAAGTGTGTTGAAATTTACAGATTCATCCTGCGCTCTTTGACCTAGTTTAAGAC
>CAZWXO010000105.1:0-3990 GCA_964637885.1 uncultured bacterium | reverse complement strand
AAATCAGGGCAATAGTCCTTCATCGCATTTTAATTAACAATTAACAAGTAAAAATTTAGAGGAACTGAGGGGCGGTTCTTGTGCTCGTCTCGCCGGCGACCACAACCCGCCGCTTTCAATTTTATTGCAATCTGACAATCTGATGGGCACGTCCGATAAAAGTCCGCTTCAGCAAACACGAGACATCCGTGGGATTATGCAGGCTAGATTTAATGATGGTGAGTACTGGTTGCCCGCAAAAACGAACTTTTTGCCCCAATTTCTCTAAAAAAACGAGAATTATGCCAATATTCTGACAAATACTGTTCACTTTTAAAGCTTAATTGTAAATCGCCGTCTATTTCAGTGGTCGTAACCAAACCGTCCCCTAGTTCAGTATGCAAGGAGGCCTCCCATGCAGAAGGACCCAGCCGTTGTCATGCCCTTAAGAGATATTCTAAAAATGTCCCATTTCAAGGATGCCTCAGTAATTGCCGGTCATGATGGATTGGACATATCAGTGCGCTGGCTGCATATTATGGAAATCAATCCCCATGTGGGAAAGTGGGTTGATGGCTTTGAGCTTCTCCTAACCACCGGTGTCGGATATACGGGCGACACCTCTGAGTTAATCAATTTTATGAACCAGATTATCGAGAAAAATGTTTCCGGTTTATGCATCGTACTGGGGACATACGTTTCTGAAATTCCACTGGAAATGATTGAAATCGCCAATCGCAATAGCTTCCCGTTAATTGTCGTCCAAGAGCAGATTCGTTTTTTGGATGTCTCTCATGATATCAACATGCTGCTTCTCCAAAAAGGGAGCGGAGACGAATCTTTGATTGAGGATTTTTTCAGCCGCTTTAACACACTACTGCTATCAGCGCACAGCTTCGAAGATCTTTTGATCAATATCCACAAGAATTTAAAAATAAATATTGTTTACATCCCCTTTGAAAGAAAAGCAGTTTTTCTGCCAAATTTCCCGCAGCCAAAACAAAAGGAAATACTCAGCCATCTCGATGTTCTTTTTTCCAACGATGACCCAGTCGCAATTAAAAGTTCATCATATGGGGTTGCGGTTCATGAGAAACTGATTGCCATGGATTATCAGTGGGGTGAACTTTTTTTCTTTTTTAGCGGCTTGGAAATCACCACACTGCAAAAAGCGATAGTCGATCGAATTACCATTTTACTAACTCAAGATCTTTTTCGCAGTTTTTATGCGGAAAACAAAAAAACCAACGAAGAAAACGAATGGGTCAAAGATTGGCTTCATGGTACTATCGATGATGATGAATTGTCGTTTCAACTAGACGAACTCGATCTCCCGGCTAAATTAGACGGACTGACTGCTTGCTTGCTTGAATTCCCTCATAAAAAATCCGTTTACACAGAGTTGATCAACTACACCTCGCTCATCATGAAACACTTTTTCCTCGAGCAAGGTTTCTCTGTAGTCACCTACATCGACAGCCACCAACTGATTTCCGTTTTGTTCGATCTTGGAAAAGAAAGCTCAGCGAAGCAACGAGTCAACGCCGTCCTCGACCGTTTTCGCAAGGTTATCTTTCAAAGAACCATCAATCCATCAGTATATATTGGCATCGGTTTTTTTGTGAATAATCGCACCGAAATCATCCATTCCTTCAATTCCGCCCAGGAAGCCATCATCATCCAAAAAAAATTAATGATGGATGAGCCCTTTTATGACGACCTGGAAATCTATCCGATCCTGTTTAAATTGGAAAAATTAAATAATTTTTTGCCAAGATTCATTGATGACCATCTCGGCACAATTTTGCGTTACGATGAGCAACACAGTAGCGATCTGCTTTTAACATTGAAGACATTTTATGAATGCAACTGTTCAAAACAAAAAGCCGCCGACAAGTTATTCATCGTCAGACAAACTATGTACCAGCGCTTTCAGAAACTAGAATCCCTTTTAGGTAAAGACTTCACCGCCTCAGACAAGAGGCTGTCCGTCGAATTAGCCATCCACGCATATGAGTATCTCCAGAGAACGCATAAATGTATTATTTGAACGATTCCTTGAATCACTGAACAAATCTGCTACCCGTTGAAGATTAGGTCAATGCCGGCATCGATTATGAAGATCCGGATCATCGCGATACCCGCCCTCATTGCATTTATATTGCCTGGAAAAATACTTACAGCCGATTGGCCGGTGCTCAATTACCCCGACCAATCGGCCACAAAGTTTTATTCAGTCATGCTTAGTATTCGCTTAATACTACTCCGTAATGTTTTTCGGCCTCGTTAACAATAGCCCGCATTTTTTTGAGTCCTTCAGGAGAAATTTCTTTTACCTTATAGGAGTTCAAGATGGACACTGCCTCTTCATATCCTCTTTCGGTAAAGTCCTTTGAGCCCTGCTCGACCCATGATTCTTTCTTTGTTTTGTTGATCAGCTTCGGCTGTGACGGTACGGTCCGGAAACGATCGTAGGTATGTTGACAAGAAACGTATTCCCCACCGGATCCAATCTGTCTAATCAGATCAAGTGCCAATGTTTCATCGTTAACAATTATCCCCTCGACAGTTTTCTTAACCATCCGAGCAATTTCCACATCCATCATTAATTTTGAGTAATCAAACACAATACCTTGATCGAGCATCCCCAACCCATAGATGATGTTAGCGCCTGCTAACGCAGCTATAAGAGCGGTCAGAGTGGACTCGTGGGTAGCTTGTGCATCGGGCAAATGGCTATCTGCCTATCCGCCTGCCACGAAGCAGGGGAGAGTATAATACTTGGCAAGCTTAGCGACGCCGGCGCTTAACAAAGCCAGTTCAGGAGATCCCACCGGCGATGTCGTGTGCTTTAAATCAAAACCCAGCGAGGATGTTCCATAGACTAACTTGCTTCCTTTAACAGTCAATTGCTGAAGCACTACTCCGGCTAAAACCTCGCAATTATGTACGACTAATGCCCCGGCTAAAGTGATTGGCGCAGTTGCACCTGCCATGCACATCGACAAAATCAATGCTGAAGCTCCGCCTCGGGCCGATTCAATAATCACTTCCGTCACGTCTGAATTAAGCAACAAGGGGCTGTTAGGACAAATTGTTGCTGAAAAGATCGGCTTTTTTCGGAAATTTTCTTCGCCGCCGGCCGCGACATATGCCAGCTCCAAGATTTTCTTACAATTGTATCCGTTTCCCTGGCCGATAAACGCGTGCTTTGTCGTATTAGCGAAAATCTTTTCCGCATTGTGAATTGTCTGGACCTCACCGGGCACGTCATTGCATCCTACAGCGCGCTCATATACATCAATTACATCAATTGCATCACACAGCCGCGTAATGTCCGCTAAGTCCTTCCGAGTAGTTTGGTGCGGCTCTCGGGTCACCGGATCGATAACATTCAAACCTTCACCAAAATTGGTGAAGCCAACCCCTGTTCCTGCCGAATAATCGTTCTTAGGATCTCTGCCACCCAAGACTACTGTATGGGGCGCAGAATTGATAGCATCCTCGACCACATGCCGAGGAATCTTAACGATGTTTTCCACGCGATCAACGATGCATCCACCACCGTCATAGATATCCTGGGCCTCCCGACTCATCACCCGCACACCTGTATCCGCCAATATTTCCAGTGTGCCACAGTGAATTGCATAAAGCTCGTCTTCCGATAGCATTTTTAACCCCATGCCCTCGCAAGCATCAAATCCCGCTCTCAATGTCATCTTTCGCATACCTCCGATATCTCAATTTTTTGAAGCCTTTAAATGATTATTTGCTCGAATCCCACCCCCCTCTCGTCATGCTTGACCCATTCTATCGATGCCTGGTGATTTAGCGTCACCAATTATTATTAGATGGGCTTGCATACCATGAATTTTACTTCCGGCAGGGCATTGAAATTTTGGCACGTAAATTATTTATCTCTACTTTACAAGTATATGCCTTTAAAGTTTACAGACAATTGACAACTTGGCTATATATCACCTATTCTTTTTAACATTTATGTTGCCTCTG
>CAZWXO010000104.1:0-8231 GCA_964637885.1 uncultured bacterium | reverse complement strand
ATTTGGCGACCCCAAGGACGCCGGCAAGGAGCTACAGCCAGACAAAGACGAATCCCCCGTGAACGTGAAGCCTTGCCCCAAAGCACCGCTGTGATGATATTGCGCAAAGGGATTGCCCTAGATATGCATGCGCCTTGCAGTATTATTGGGTGGGAAAGTTGAGTTAATGATAAAAAATATTTTCTGCTACTGGATCATTATGCAGATATGAAGCCTATAACTATTTTTGGCCTCCCCGCATTATCTGACAATAGCCAACCCTTGCCCAAGCTAAACCTTACTATTGGTCAAAATGCCGGGTGGATTCTTCGTTTTTATCGGGTATAATTAAAGAACAGTATATTTATAAATCATTTTCCCGCTTGGGTCAAACGATAAAACATGGAAGGGACGTCTAAAAATGAACTTTTTACGCACCGTTTCCCGCACTACCTACTTATGCTGCATCCTTTGCCTCATCATCTTTACTGCCCCCGTCGATCTAGCTCAGGCCCAATCGATTGCTGTCAGCATCAACGATGCGGCTCTAGCCAGCGACAGCCCTCCATTAGTTGTTAATGGTCGACTACTCCTCCCGATGCGTTCGATTTTCGAGGCTATCGGAGCAACAGTGGATTACTTTCCCGATGCTCGCATCATTGAAGCCAAAAATGACGATACCTTCATTAAGCTTGCCATCGACTCAAAAATTGTTACGGTGAATGGCGAGATAATTGTGCTGGATGTCGCACCGTTTATCTATCAGTCCCGCGTTTATGTTCCCGCGCGTTTCGCGGCAGAAACCCTGGGGGCGGAAGTTGATTTCGACCAAAGCAAACGACGTGTCAGCATCTCTACCTGTAGCATCGGCCAAAGCAGCGTCAACAAAGTCGATCAAACCGCCCGCATTAAAGCCAACGATTTTGGTCGCGCTGAATTATTCCCGATTCCCCAGCTTTATCTCTACAACAACAACTGTGACTGGAAAGCCGATGGCGAAACCTTTCTTTTCACTCTGGCAGCAGAGCATTCCTGGAACATTCCAGCAGTGAAAAACATAAAAATCCTCTCCGGCCCCAACCCACAGCAGGTTACAGTCGGCAAAGCGGACAACGCCAGTATGACGATTTCCTATCCCAAGCCAAACGTGATGAAGCTGCACGTGGAAAAATACTCGCCCTGGATTGACGACTTTTTTATGGTTCCGATGAGCGTCGTTCTTAAAAACCCTGACGGTGCAATCAAAGTTGTCGTCAGCCGTGAAGGCGCTGGGCAAAACGAGACATTTACCATCGCCGATGCCTTGAAGCCTCCCCAAGGAATCCTGATTTCCAAACAAAAAGCTCAGATTGAGTTGCTGGAATATCTCAACCTTAACGCCAATGTTTTTCCCCATGACGCTTACGACACCGGTGCCATCTGGTCCTCATCCGACCTGCGGATCGCATCGGTGGACCAAACGGGGCTGGTCCGTGGCTTGGCGCTGGGGACTGCTGTAATCAATGTCCGTACCAAACAGGGTTCTTTTTCCGATTACTGCATGGTTGAAGTCATTCCCGAATACTACTCGATCATTTACGACTACGCCGATCACGTCGATAAAATAAAGCCAATGGTGATTCCGATTCCGGCGCAAAACGCTCGCCACGCCGGTATTACCGCCGACATCCGCTTGCTCTCCCCAGGCAAATGGAATATTGACCGTTACCGGGATGAATTGATGTACAACCAGTTAAGCAAGGAATATCCGTTTATCGCAAAATCTCAGGACACATTAATGGACATCGAATTCCCCGATGAGCAGACCCTGCGAATCACCATGCGCAGCCCGCAAGGATGGAGCAGCGGTGACAGTCTCTCAATCCCTCTAAATATCCGCCTGGAGAATCCCAGTGGCGAAATTATCGTCAGCGTTACCCAAGTTTCCGGAAGCTTTGAGAATCAAACATATCGCTTTGCTCAATAGTTTTACCTGCTACAATGCAGCCCTCCGACACGGGGCTGCATTGCTTTCTCCGGCCTAAAAGGCTATACAGGTGCGCTAGGCGCTCCAATAATTACTGGCGAGGAAGTGGGCGATCTGTTGGAACAATCTGATTGGGAAAAAATTAATTCCATTGTTAGCGCCATGTTTAAAGAAAAACAGATTGGGCGTATGCGCCAGGATTTTTTGGCGGATTTAAACGAACTCGTCAACTACGACTTGGCGGATTTTTACTTAAGCGACCGAAAAGTCAAGCCAGTCCGCCTTATCGACCCTGTCGTTGTTAGCAAGTACCCCAAAGATTTCAATGAAAATTTTATGATCAACTATGAAAAGCATTATGGCACGATGGATTACGCCCGCTGGGTCTTTTCCAGCTCGGAATCTTTGGTTTATCGGGAGTCCGACCTGATCAACCCGGCCTTGCGGCTCAAGAGCCCCTTTTACTCTGAGTACTTAAAGCCAGCCGGCCTCGTCAATGTGGCCGGCATCAGCATCGCCGATCAAGGGGTCTGTATCGGAGCGATCACCCTTTACCGAACTGAAAAAAACGGTGATTTCAGCTCCCGAGACCTCTATATTCTAGAGCAACTGCTGACTCACTTGCAAAACCGCCTAGCCCTGGAGCAAGAACAGGTTTCCAGCCATCCGGAAAAATACGCCAGCGCTGCTTATTTGCTCTCCCATGAATACCACCTCTCGATGCGCGAGATTGAGCTGATTAAACTAATCTGCCTGGGGAAAAACAATGAAGAAATCAGCCGTGAGCTTTCGATTACCGTCAACACCGTTAAAAAGCATATCAGCAACATTTTTCTCAAGCTAAATGTCGACAATAAGGCTCGTCTAATCGCTTTTTTAATGAAAAACGACAAAGAACTGTTTGAAGAAAATTAACTTGCAGCCACCAATCAACTGCGAAACCAACCTTTACCTGCCAGGACGCCTATTCTCGCCTTCAATTGCATCATGGATTAGCCTGGGAAATTTGCGGAAAGAAGCTTTCACTACTACTTAGGTAGTAGCATCGCCCCGATAGTTACTACCCATGAGTATTACCCGAAACGTCAATCCACTTTATACTTTGCCTATCGATAGCGGACTTTGCCAAATAGCCCGCAAATACAGGAGGTTAGATAAATGATTGATTTAAATCCATGGGGAGAGCTTTACACCGATAAAATCGAGGAGGGCACCATCTGCGTCATGGGTGTCCCTTTTGACGGCGCCGTCAGCTGTGGCAAGGGAACGGCCCTGGCCCCGGAGCGGATCCGCCAACTGTCCCGCTACCTGCCCTGCAACAGCGAGCTGGGTCAGCCCATTGACAAACTAAAAGTCTATGATCACGGCGATGTCGCAGTTGACCTTAACTGGCCTCGTTACTACCAGACCGTCGAAACCGAAGCCCTAAAGCTCCTCCAAACAGGTAAATTTTGTCTCTTTCTCGGGGGCGATCACTCGGTGGCTATCCCGCTACAAAAAGCCTTCGGCCGCTACCAGCAAGAGCAAGGGGCTAAAAAAATCGGCATCATCCACTTTGATTCCCATTTCGATTTAATGAACGAATACGACAGCTTTGAGTGGTCTCACGCCACCCCGGCACGACGCGCCCTGGAAAGTGGCGTCGTTAAGCCGGAAGGACTGGCTTTTTGCGGAATCCGCTCGGCCGAGCAGGAAGAGTACGACTTAATCAAGGCCAATCCCGAAATCCTCGTCATTCAGGCCTACTATCTTTGGAAAGACGGCTGGGAAGCGGCCTTCACCAAACTCAAAGAGCGATTCCAGGATTACGACGCAGTCTATTTCACATTAGATATTGACTTTCTTGACCCGGCCTATGCGCCTGGCACAGGCACCCCCGAGGCTGGCGGGCCCTCAAGTAGGGAATTGATGGAGCTAACCAAGGCGATGCTCCGCGAACTTCCCATCAAGGCGATGGACGTTGTCGAAGTTTCACCACCCCTCGATGTCAACGACATCACATCCTGGGCCGCCTTAAAAAATATCTACGAGGTTTTTACCATTCTCAACGATAAGTAATTGCTATCTTTTTTCTAAGGAGTCTCTAAAATATCCGAAATAAATATAGAAATTATGGAGGTTATGATGGAAAATAGAAAAACCGTCCGAGAAGAGTTAGAAGGCAAAACCGAAATGAGTCCCGAAAACGAAAATAATCTGTTTGAGAAGTTAGAGGAAATCGAGCGAGAAGGTCAAATTGTCGGGCCTCTCTCCAAGAGTGACTGGATAGGGATTGCCGCGTTCTTTTTAGTGCTTGGCATCTTCCCCCTCATATACTACGCATTTAAGTTATTATAGGGAGGAAAGATATTATGAGTAATCAAGAAACTAATTATAATCAAGAAGTCGAGTTTGATGTACTTCCAGTCATGAAACAGGACAGAGAGTATGGTTTCCGGGACTATTCTTTTGTCATTACCGGATTTGCTGTTGCGACATGGTGCTTTCTCATCGGTGGCACCCTCGCCTTTTTTGTCGATTTCAAAATGGCAATCATTGCGTCCATATCGGGAAACCTAATTGCCATTATTCTTCTAAGCATGTCAACATCGTTGCCCTCCGTCAAATACGGGGTAGACGGATTTACCTCATCAATCAGCTATCTGGGGCTTAACGGCACTAAATCTTATCTGGTCCTCAACGCCATCGTCACCGTCGGCTGGACGATTGTGCTGTGTACTTTAGTTTCAAAATCAGCCATTCAAATATTAAACACTGTCACCGGCGGCGATTTTTCCGGAAACATCTATGTTGTTGCTTTTGGTCTGATCACAGCCGGCATCTGCTGGTATGTTACCTTAAAAGGGCCTCATCTAATCAAAGTCATGAATACCATTGTCGTACCTGTTTTCTTAGTAGTAATCGTCATCCTTATTTTCATTATCAGCAAAAACACCGGCTGGGGCGAAATACTCAAAATGGCACCCCTGGATCCATTTGATGATCCTTGGCTCAACTTCCTGATTGCATTTGAGCTCAGCCTTGGGGCCGGATTTTCCTGGTGGCCGAACATCGGAGGCCTGGCGCGAATTTGCAAAACTTCCCGGGCCGCCTTTTGGCCAAACATTATCGGACTTGTCTTTGCGGCCACTGTCGGAACAGGACTAGGTGTTGCGGCGGCCTTGCTAGTCGGGGACAGCGACCCCGCTTCCTGGATGATTCCTATCTGCGGAAGCACAATCGGGATTATCGCCCTGATTCTCGTTAGTATCGCCAATATATCGGCCAATTCCATCATGATCTATACGACATCACTCGGGCTTAAGCAAATTAAGGCTTTGTTCCGGCAGCGCTGGTTCATCGTCACCTGCGCCTATATGATTCCAACAATCATCGGTCTATTCTGGTCGCAGCTGATTTACGACAAATTCTATTTTATCTTGGGTCTGGCGTGCTTAATCTATTGTCCGATTTCAATGATGGCTGTTGTCGACTTCTTCCTCTTGCGCAATCAAAAATGGGATATGAGGCAATTTTACAATAAGACCAGCGGATCGAAGTTTTATTTCTGGAAAGGCTTCAATCTAGTGGCGTTGTTTGTCTTTATTTCAGCCACGCCGGTTTACTATTTCTTCCTTGACCCAGTCACACTGGAGACCACCTCGGCCTTTCGCTATGCCACAGCCACAGGCTCTGTCGCAATTTACTGTGCTGTCGTCTATTACATATTGAGTAAGATTATCTGTTTTAAAATGAACAAAGGCGGATATGGTGATTTAAAAGAATCTGCGTAATCCTTTAGTATGATTAATTTCTGGAAAAAGCACCTTTCCATCATGGAAGGGTGCTTTTTTATTTATACACCCAAAAGATTAAAAAAGTCATCAATCGCCATTTCATGCTATTTATCTTCAGCCTAGCGGAACTTTTTCCTCCTGCCCACGTCTCTCTTAATGTGTTACTATATACCAAGAATAGTTATCGGAGGTACCCAAGATGCGTTTTCTTTCCCGTTTGACCACATGTGCAATGTTAGCAGTTTTTTCCCTAAGCGTCGCTTTAGTGGCCGTACCCCAAGCCGAGGCGGCTCCTTCTCTTTTTATTAATGGTAAAGCTATTTCCGGCGAACAACGTCCGGTAATATACGGCGGACGCATTCTTGTGCCTGCCCGGGTTGTCGCCGAAAACCTAGGCGCCAAAGTCGAATGGCTAAAAGCTGAGGAAACAGTCAAAGTGACGGGGAATAACAAAACTATGTTACTCCCCGTTAAATCGTCCACCATCAAAATCGACGGGAACAGCGTCAAAATCGATTCTCCCGTCATGATTATCAATAACCGCTCCTATGTTCCCCTGCGCATTATCGCCGAAACCCTTGGCGCCAGCGTCAGTTGGGACAAGAAAACAGAGACGGCTCGCATTGACAAAACGGCCACGGTGCCGGACAGTGATGCGGGGGCGACAACGCCTCCTCCCACCGATACTCCGCCCGTCCAAGAGATTCCCCAGCTACCTGAGGGGACCGTCATCATCAGCAACTATGGTGTTCACACCGGTGACAACGGCTACACCATTTTTGCTGTCGGCGACGGACCGCTCGATGTCAAATACGTCAATCAAACTGCCACAACACTCACTTATGAAATTCACGGAGCCTACCTGGCCAGTGGCAATGCGATCAAAACCGTTAATCGCGCTGGAATTACTACGGTTAGCCTCAGCCAGATTTCTACTACTCCGGCGCTGGTGCGGATTGTCTTTAATACCGAGCTGATTATTCCCCACACCCTGCGCATCTCCGATGCGACAAAAAGCGCTGGAATCGATGTTCCCTTTCAGTTGACCAGCACTGCCAAGGTATCTTTGGCCGGGCGAGAGGCCTATGCTGTCAAGACTAATGGACCGCTGGACTGCTCCGCTTTTCAGTCTTCAGATAAAGTTTACACTCTCGAGTTCCCTGGGACTTCAGCGAATATTCCCTTGGCTGAACTAACGCCAGACAGCACAATCATTGAAGAAATTAAAGTTACGACCACTGGCACGGTCTCCACCGGCCTCAAAACCCGGGTTGATTTTCACTTGAAAAGACACCTGTGGGGCCGAATCAGCCCAGCCAGCAACACTATCTATGTGGAATTTTCTCCTGATTTACAGATGGCCAAAGTAACCACTGAACAAGGGAAAACTCGAGTCAGCTTCAAGTTTAGCGAGGAAATCGGCGGTAATTACCGCATCGGTTATACCGACACAGGCGTTTCTGTTTTCTTCCCGTACATGGCCTGGGGCCTTGGCACCCGGGAAGTCAAGACGAGCGACCGCCTGGTAAAAGCTTTGCAATACGAATACGATCGCGACTTCCCTCGCTCCGCCCGGGTTAAAATAGCGATGGATGGCAAGCTAAAATATCAGATTGTCAGCTCGGCCAGCGATGAGTTAATTATCGATGTCTACAGTGACAAAGTCATCTTTGATACTTCAGTGGCGGGCAAACGCATTGTCCTCGATCCCGGCCATGGCGGCAAAGATTCCGGAGCTGTCGCTATCGATGGCCACTTTGAAAAAGACTATAACCTAGCTGTAGCAAACTTCCTATTTCAAAAGCTGAATCAGGCTGGGGCCAACGTGATGATGACCCGTCAGGATGACAAATACCTGACTTTGGCGGAAAGGGTAACATACGCCAACTCTACCGGGGCGGACATCTTTGTTTCGATTCACTTTAACTCGGCAACAAACCAAGACGCCACGGGACCTGAAACTTATTACTATTCCAATGCTACGGAGGCACAGCGCCTAGCCGCCGCGATTCAGCGTCATACCGTAACCGCCACAGGTTTACCTAATCGCGGCGTCAAGACCAACATGTTTTATGTCATCAACCACACGACGATGCCCGGGGCGCTAATCGAGGTTGCCTTCGTCTCAAATTCCCGGGACAATGCCCTCGCCCAGCAGCCTCAGTTTCAAAATAAAGTTGCCCAAGCGATGTTTCAAGGGATTGTCGATTATTTTGCCGGGAAATAGCTTTTCCACCCTTATGTTCAGCGTATATAAAAAGCCAAGCGGAGCTCCAACTTCGCCTGGCTTTTTGTTTAGCTACTCGACTTTCCCACCCAATAATACTGCGAGGCGCAAGCATATCTAGGGCAATCCCTTTGTGCAATATCATCACAGCGGTGCTTTGGGGCAAGGCTTCACGTTCACGGGGATTCGTCTTTGCCTGACAGTTCAAGACCACTGAAAAAATCGGCTATTAACAATTAAGATTTAACAGCTAACAATTTTGGTAAGAATTATTGGCATAATT
>CAZWXO010000103.1:7487-8282 GCA_964637885.1 uncultured bacterium | reverse complement strand
CAGTGAAAAGCAACTCCTTTGTGGCCACGCGATGGCCCGTCGATGCCTCCCACACCTGGCAATAGTAATCCAGCTGAGGCAGGTAGAAAGCAGTCAGCTCTGCTTGGTGGGCTGGGTCGATCAAGTGATCGGTTTTGTAATCCACCAGCTTCCATTGCCCTTGATGACAGTAGACAAGGTCGATCGCACCGGCAACCAACCGGCCGTCAGCATAGTAGCGAAAACTGAGCTCGAAATAGGCCTCCGTGGCGGCCAGAAGTTCCTGCCAAAAAGGTGTGGCAAGGACTTTGCCGAGCAGCGAGGTCAGCTCGGTTAAATCTTCTTCCTCCCGACCCTGGGTGAGAAGGATTCGGGTTAGTTCCAGTTGCCATCTTTCTTCGGCTAGGGCTGAAGGAGCGATGCGCTGCTGCCCTAGCAGCTGCAAAGATCGATGGACAGCGGTGCCCCAGCTCGTCCCCTTGCCGGCAGAGCTGCGCCGGGGGCCCGCCACAGCGGATGACTTGGTCATCCCGGTGACACTTGCTACTTGATAGCTGGGCTGCTGCAATGTCTGGCGCCTGTCGGCGATTTGCCTTCGCCATGTGGGAAATGCATCGGGCTCCACGGGGATGCAGGCTTCTGCGGCCACGGAGGGCGAAGTGTCCGGACGTTCTTGGGCCGGAGCTGGTGTTGCAAAGCTTTCTTCCACCGCCGCCGTCAAGGGGGCCCACGGGTTAAAATTGTTGTATTGATCGATCCTGCTGATCAGCAGGGTATCCTTGGCCCGAGTAGCGGCCACATAGAGCAGGCGCTGTT
>CAZWXO010000103.1:1981-7477 GCA_964637885.1 uncultured bacterium | reverse complement strand
GTTCCTAAGCTTGCTGATACAGTTTTTCATCTAGGGACAGGCTGTCCCAGTCCATGGGGCTGGCTAAAGCCGTATTTGTGAAGCCATTGGGGCTTTCCCGCATTAGGCGCAGATAGCCGGTGGCGCGCCCGGCCTCGCGCCTTGAGTGAAAATCGGGAGGATGATTGCCAGCGCCGGTCGGGTCGGCTAAGACGACCAGCTGCCCCTCTAGCCCTTTGGCTTTGTGGAGATTCATCAGCCGCACGCTAGGTCGGCGTCCGCAATAGAGGTCCAGCTCTGTTTCCGGAGCGATGCCGCCGTCTTGGGCCACCAGGGTGGCTAAATAAGTGGCGATGTCGGCAAAACCAAGGCATCCGGAGCTGGCAAAGGAGGCCAACAGCTCCAACACGTGGAGAGCGGCGAGAAATTCACCCTCCTTGTCCACCTGACTTAGGACCAGCGGTCCAAGACCCAGCTTTTCGGCAATCCGGCAGACGGCCGCTAGCGGAGGGTGGCTATCGGTGCAGGCATATAATTCGCGCAGAGTATCAAGACAATCGGCGACCCGCTGCTGCCGCAAAGCCGGATTAGGAGCCGGACTCGCCGGTGTGGGGGCGAAGATGGAAAAACATCCGCCATCTTTTTTAAATTCAGCCAAGGCCACATCGGATACCCCGAAAAAACCGCCCCGCAGCACGGCGACGAGCAGCACTTGATTGGCCGGATCCGCCAAGAAGGCGATGGCTTTGGCCAGCTCTTTTACAGCGCAGGAATTGGCTAGGTTGCCACCCCCGGCAACGGTGTAGGGAAGTCCGTGGCGCATCAATGCTGCTGCATAAATGGCGATTCTTTTTTTATTGCGAAAGAGCAGCAGTGCCTCGGCCAGATCAAAGCCATCTTCTTGCCACAGTTGCTTTAATGTGCCGGCCAGGGCATCGCCATGCCGTGTCAGAAAATCTTCGGGAGCTCCTTTGGCCCCCCGCTCGACCTGGGACAGCCACACTCCGGCGCGAGGACTGCTTGCCGCTTCTCTGACGGCCTCCATCACAGAAAAATCTACCTGGTGGGGCTGCGTCCCTGTGGCAAAGAGCATCGAGCAAGCGTCATCAACCCAGTCAACAATTTCCGGTACTGAGCGGAAGTTGGCTGTCAGGTACAATACCTCGCCTCCGCCCGTGTGCAGCAATTCCTTGACCTGGCTATAAATACTGATATCGGCGCGACGAAACCGGTAGATTGACTGCTTGGGATCCCCGACGACGAAAAGCGAGCCGGGGCGGAGGCTGACATGTTCCCAACCGGTGACTGGCCCGGGGACGGCGCAGAGCAGGAACATCAGCTCCGCCTGGAGCGGATCTGTGTCTTGAAACTCGTCCACCAGCAGATAACGATAACGTTGGGCGAAGTATTCCCGCACCTCCTGCCGATCCCGCAGCAGATTCCTGGCTTTGCTCAACAGCATCGCAAACGTCAGCTGGCCTTGGGCCTCAAGCTGGAGCAGGTACTCATCGGCAGCCTCGCGCAGAATCGGAATGGCGACAGCGTAACGATAGGCGTGCCATTGCCGGACTAGGGGAGTGGCATGTTCGGTGGCAAAACTGTCGTAGAGTCCCTGAGCTGCTAAAGCTTCATCTTTACTGGACCAGCGGTTTTGCGTCACCTTTTTCTCTCCGGCTAGGATTTCCAGGAGCGACATGGCTGTCGGCAGGTCGGTCAGATCGCGATAACGGGCGAAGATGATTGCCCGGCGCACGGCTTTTTGGACAATGTCATATCCTTTGTCCGGAGCCGTCAAGGGCAGTAGTCTAGCCAGATGCCCTTGGATTTTACCCCAGGCCACCAGAGCCGCGACGGGGTCAGGCAGCGGGACTGAGTCCACGGGAAAGGTCAAGTCCAAATTGTCCACAATCCGGACAAAGCCGGCATAAAGCGACGTCAAGTCTACCCCGGTGCACTGTAGCTGGCTCAGCCGAGCATCCTCGACCAATTTTAAATGCTGGACGAAATTCGCAAAAAATCGGGCCCGATGCACGTCTTCGGCGACCTCATCCACTTCGGTGAAGTCTGGAGACAGCCCCGCTTCGACTGGGCGCTCGCGCAGCATCCGACCGCAGAAGGAATGGATGGTCCCGATAAACAACTGATCGAGATTGTCTAGAGCCTGCCGGCAATTCGGGTCGCTGGACTTGGCCCATTCTGCCTCGAGTCTGATCTGAAAGCGCTCGGCCATTTCCCCCGCTGCTTTGCGGGTGAAGGTGACTGCGGCTATGTTCTCGACGAGGATTCCACGGCGGATCATTGCCAGCATCCGCTCGAGCATGCATGTGGTTTTGCCTGAGCCGGCGCCAGCTTCGACGAGGAAATTTTTGTCGAGATCCTGCACGATTTGATCACGGGCGGCCTGATCCGCCAAAGGTTTATCTATCAATTTCCTTCAGCCCCTTCCACCCTGCCAGCAAGTCGCAACCGTTGTGTGTTCCATCTTGCGTTTTTCCAGATAAATTGTCACATGCCGCCTGATAATCGCAATAACGGCAGTCCCCCGACTCCATGCAATATGTGCCGTGCTCCAGCATTTCCAGCAGCAGGTCCACCACCGCCAACAATCCATCTTCCTGCCGTGGCCCCGTCTGCCGCCGGTAGATCTCACCTTGCCCCTTTTCCGTGGGGAAAATATAGCCAGCCTCGACAATCCGCGGGTCGGACTGGCCTGAGAGGCGCAGCACTTCCCGGGCGGCTATGGCGTACAAGCCAAGCTGTAGCTGCGTGCCGCCGGCAAAATTACCCGGGTCTTCGGATGAATAGTTGTAGGTGCTGCCTGTTTTAAAATCCCAGAGACGGCATGTGCCGTCAACAAGTAGATCGATCCGATCGATGGTGCCGTGCAATCCTAGCTTGCGCCCGCTGGGCAGCTCGATTTCGATGAGAGCGGCTTCGTCGCCGAAAGCAGCCTCGCAGAGGACCTGATCGATTAGCGGCGCCAACTCCTCCTCCACCTGATAATAGATCGACAGGTCGCGCACAAGGCTCTCCTTGGTCTCGGTGAAGGCTTCGGGCGAGGGGGGAGGGTTGTCTTGGGCAAAAAGAGCGAGCTGACTACTTAGGATATCCCGCAGTCGGGGCAGTGACGCCTTTCCTGCGGCAGCGTACCGCTCCTCGCCATATACCTGAAAAACCTGGTGCAGCAGACTGCCCCGACTAGCTGGATCCAGCCACTCGATCTGGCTGTCCAAAAAGTCCGGAGACGGATAAAGGCCCAAAATGTCGTGGAGAAAATACCGGAAGGGGCACTTAGCATACCGTTCCAAGCGGGTGGGGGAAACAAGTGCTGCCGGGGCAAACTCGTGACTGCAAGCGGATAGATTGCCGGTATAGTGATTAAAGCTGCCATCCTGTCGGGCGATGGCCGCGCGGGTGCCTTCCTGCACTCCCGGAAAAAACTCGCGAAGAAGCTTCTCCTGCCCGGCCGGCGCTAGATGATGGCGCACTGCTAGGCACCAACCAAAATCATCCTGATTCCAGCGCGGGTCATCGGGGACAAATCCAGTGTTGGGTGGCAGGCAGGCGGCGAGGTCGGCGTAGTCGGCTGCCATATTGCCGGATAGCTGACGATGCAGCTGCAATAGTACCGGCGAGGGCTGTTGCCCCCGAGTTTCACAAGTATTGAAGCTGGCATAGCTGAGGGATACGTGACCGCTCAGATTAGCCAGCGCTGCACGCAGACGCGAAAGCCGCTCCCGCGGCCGATCTTTGCTGAGTGGCATCTCCGGGGAGAGGCGCCGGCGCTCGCCGTCCAGCAAAAGCGGGTCAGACAAGGCTGTGCCGGGGAAAGCCTCGGCGGAATAACCGATAAAATAGCTGCGGGCCCGTCCAGTTAAGATGTAATGGTCGGGTCTGGCGACGAAAAGCTTGCCTGGCTCAGGATTGCCCGGGGCCAGGCGCAGGAGCTGTAGATAGCGCTCCAGCTCTGCCGCAGCCTGTGCCACGCTACAGCAAGGATGAATATTCCAGGCAAACTGGCGTAGGCTCTCGCAGCAGGATGTGGCGAGTGGCAGCTCGGCATCGCGTCGCACTAGCTGCATTGCTGTCGTAGCAATGGCGGCGCACATACTCCGGGGGCTTGCCGCTAGACGGACGCACTCCTGCAGGTGTTTTAGGATGATCAGCAGGTCGCCGGATTCGCCTTCTTGCTGCGGCGTCGCGGCGACTGTCTCGATGATAGCGGTCAGGCCTGCCGGGCCCGGGGCCATATTCAGCTGACGCAGGTATTCTCCTCCCCGCCTGAGACCGCTGCCCTGCAGGTCACCGGAAAGAAGCATTTCCCAAATGGTGCGGGGCAAAAACCCGTCGGCAAACCACCGGGCAAGGTGACCGGCAACGCGCCCGCCCCGGCAGGAGAGGGCCGGAATCCCTCCTCCCATGACCACTGGCACATCGTAGCGTTGACATGACTGGTAAATCGATAGCTCTGCCGTGGCGGAGGCCGGGTAGACCGTCGCTTGATCGAGGGGGAAGCCGCCCTGGAGTAAATCATCCAAAATCCAGCGGGCTTCGTTGAAACTACCGTAGGCGCGGTGCAGGCTCAGCTGGCAATCGCTCTGGACCCACTGGCCGGCGGGCAACTGGACGTCGCTGGTCGAAGTCTTTGCCCGTCCCCCACCCTCGCCTCCGGCCTCTGTCCGGTAAAACAGTCCGGGGACAACTCGCTTGGCGACTACAGCATCATAAAATTCCCGCTCCAGGGGGGCAAGGCGCATCCCCGGCAGGACAATAAAGACAGTTTGTGACCATGGCTGAATCCACGGAAACAGCGCCGGTTCCCGCTCTGCTTCCTGCCAATAATTGATAGCTGTGTGTAATAGCTCGGCCGAATCGACGAAGCGGTGGCGGGCCAAGGCCTTTTCATAAGCAGCTAAGATCCGCTGCACCTCATGGCCCTTGACGGGGTCAACAAAGGCCTCGCTGTCCAGCGTCTCGGCCCGAATGCCCGACAAGCGCAAAGTTTTGCACAACTCCAGGATGTGCCCCGGCAAACCGACACTCTCGTAAAGTAAAGCAAAGTATTTCAGATCGCCCTGCTCCCACATGTCATCTAATAGCTGGGCCATCAAGGCCAGCAGCTCCTCCCGCAGCGGGAGACGCTGATTACGGGCAAAGAGGGCGGGGGCGGCTATCTCTTCGGCCACCGAGCTCAAGGTGACGGGACGGCAATTGAGGCAAGCTCCCAAATGCAATGCCACTTGATCGAGATAAGCGTGACCCATGGCTAAATCCGCACCGAGGATCAGCTTTTCCTGTAGCAGATGCCGGTGAAAAAACTCCGTGGAATTCTGGACGTGCATCAACCTTCCCCCTCGCAATAATCCCGCTTTAAATTTGCGCGGCACAGTTTCCGGCAATGTCAGCAGCGCCTATGCAGAGTTATGATTTTTTGCTTGATATAGATTATGATAACTGATATGGAATAATTTGTCCTCATTTATGGCATCTTTGTCACTTCTTTTTGTGCAAGAGAGA
>CAZWXO010000103.1:0-1971 GCA_964637885.1 uncultured bacterium | reverse complement strand
CAGTCAGGCGAGAAAAATTTGCGGCATGAATTAAAGTTCGTTATCAGTCAAAGCGCCTATGTTATGTTGCGGGAGCGGCCCTACATCATCCCCACCAAGTCATCGAGGTGACATTAGTCAAAGATGAAAAAATCACCGCTGTCTTTGCATAGCTGCTGGATATATCTGTCCATCCCGAGGGGCATTTTACTTACTCGCCGTCCACGACCCCTCCAGTGCATTAGCAAACCTCATCCAGGCATTGGCCTCAATCGTGCCGGTCAAAGTGTCGCCACTCAGGCGGCCTCGCATCGACATCACCGTGCCGTCTTCAAACTTGACCTCAAAATTTAATTCGCCTTTTTTGAAGGTCCCCACTGTCGAGATTGTTACCGTTTGCCCTTCGGAATCCACCATGGAATAGATAACATCCACCTTGTTGCCTTCTAATGGCTTTATCGTTAAAGTTAATGGCACCTCCACCACTTCCGAAGTGGTAGCGCTGTCCACCGCCACCCGCACTTCTTCATAACTCATCAGCGGTTCGTCGATGGCATTGCGGATTAAATTAGCAATCGGATGGAAAATCCGCGCTAAGATCGAGACAACAAACGATCGGAAACGCTCAGTCGCCGTCAGGCGCAAGGTGCCGTAGTACACCCCCTCGAGCTCTTCATTTTCAATTTGATAAGACCAGCGATTGCTCGTAATAAATTCATCGTTTTCTATCGGGATCCGTAAAAAGACGCTGTATTTTTCTTTAATCTGGTAGAATTTTTCCCAGTCGGTCAACTTGTAATTTGCGGTTTCATCTCCGTAGAGGATTAGGGGCTGCTCCACCATTTTGCTGGTCAAATCCGGAATTTTGGCTAAAATGCCGTCTTGCAGCCAGATTGGTCGGATCTCTTTGAGGCGGCCTTTCTCGTCCAAGAAGCACAGATCGGCAAAGCCTGTATAGGCATTTTCCAAATACTTGCCATCAGCGGGGGGATTCAAAGTGGGATTGACGGCCTCGCCCCTGATCTCGATCTCCCGAACGCCAAACCCTTTGGCATCAGGCTCTTCCCGCAGACCATTGTCGCTATACTCTGCCTGGAGCTCCTGCACAGGAAAGCGATAGTAGAGCTTGTGGCTGTTAAAGATGCGCCCTCCCTGACGAATCCGGATAAAAACCGCATCCCCGTCTTGGAGCTTTGTGTGCTCCTCGTCTTTGCTGAGGCGGCCGCCAGGGCCTTGCTTAGCATAGACGTGCACCGGCCCTTCGATAATCTTGCCTTCGCGATTCTCGTGGCCAATCAGCTGTCCCTCAGAAAAAACCAACTTAACCGTCTTGTACTCGCCATATTTCCCCGAAAAAACAAGCTCGGCCGGACCACTATAAGCGATGGAAAGACCTGCCTCTTGCCAAGCCGGATCTCGTTCTATGTGATGATGCAGCTTGGCTGATACCTCAACCCGAATACGTGGGGCCGGCTTACCCTCCGCATCTTCCAGCAAGAATTCCGCTTCTCCGAACTCTTCCTGCAGCTCGAGGGTTGGAAAAAAGTGATCCATCAGGTCGCTGTTAGCTGCCACGGCAATCGGCAGCAAAACGCCAGCCAGGTCCGTTGCATATGAGGGTGGCACCATATAGGATTTTTCTTTAGCTCCTTTAAAAATCCAGCCACTAACCCGTTGCCTAATCATCGGCACCTTTTTGCCATCGAACTCCCCTGCGTAATACTTGACCTTGACCCCGTCAACGGTGGTTTCTTCTTCCGAGAGATTCTTGAGCTGAGGCTTCGGGTACGGCTTCTCCCAATTGACAGGTTTAATGCCGGCGGCAGCGTCATAGATTGTGTCTGCCGAATAAAAATTGGCGTTGGTAAAAGTAGCCAGAGAGATAAAAAGCTGCTCCGGCGCAAGATTGCTGCTACCGCCAGCGCTGCGGAGATTGCCTGCCATGCCTGAATAAACGCTGTTGTTTGCCACCACAGACGCCGTCATCGCAGC
>CAZWXO010000102.1:424-8419 GCA_964637885.1 uncultured bacterium | reverse complement strand
CGGCTTCTTTCATGATGGTTTTGGCTGTTCGTTCATTAACATTGGAATGTCGCGGAATGGGAATTTTTTCGCCAGGGTGGAAATAGGACAGGGGCCAAGGGACTGCACAGGCCGGCTAAAATCCAAGGTCAACCGGAAACGGGAGGAGCCGTGGGGTAAAGCAAGGTCATCTAAGGGTGGCTGGTCTGTAAGAGCCGGATGAAGTGAGAGCTTCACGTCCGGTTCTGTGAGGGGGTGGGGGTGAAATTCCTCCGCTTTACTCGACGATATTTTGCGGTGCGGGAGGCAAATGGCCCGATCAATCTTGAAAATTACAATGCTGATGCTTTTGCGGTGATCGTTAGTGTAAGGAAACGAAGGAGCGATCACATCAACGAGGCAGAACATCCTTTTCGCAGACGGCAGTTTATTCGTTGTCGACATTCTCGATTTCTTGCCGGACAGCTTTGAGTAGTGGCTTGATATCATTCTGCGCTATTTCCCATAATATACTGGGGTCAAGGGTATGATAACCGTGAGCCGCACGATTGCGCAAGCTGATAATTGCGGGCCATGGAATATCATTATTACGCCTTAGTAGATCATCTGGCAATGATTGCGCCAGCTCGCCAATGTTTAAGAGGGAAAGCGACACTGCTTTTTTAAGTAAAGGGCTTTCTCTGAACATGTCAATATTAATACCCGTGGTAAAAGTCTCAATGTCTGTCAAATCCTCAAGCATGTGCAAAAGAATGATTTTAGTGTTGTTTTTTCTCATAAACGGTCCTCGCAATATTCAAAATCTCGTAACCATACTTTTCTTCAAGAGACTGCGCTTGCTCGATAGTAATCATATCAACCTCAACTCCGGTCAACTCTTCAACCTTGTTAATCAAGTCGATAAATTTAAGACCGATATTATCATCAAGTTCAACTATTATGTCTAAATCGCTGTCCTCTGTTGCCTGGTTTGCAGCGTAAGAACCAAAAATATATGCCCTAGCGACTTCGGGGTACAAGCTCATAGTATCCTTGATCACGGCAGCAGCCGAGTCGAAGCCAGCTAGCATTTTCCTCACCTCTTTTCCGGTAATAACCATTTTCAGTATAAAGCAATATTATCAATCACGCAAATCAGAATGTGTCAACAACATCCCGTCCCCTCGACACACACACCTCGCCACAATCAAGTGGCAATTGCAATATCTCTGCAGTCGGCGTATAATCAAACTCGTAAGTTGCAAACTTATGAGTTTGATAGGTGGTGAGATGCGATGTTCATCGGTCGCGAGTCTGAACTTAAAAAATTAAATGAAATGTATGCAAGTCAGCGCTTTGCCTTTGCGGTGATTTATGGGCGGCGACGGGTCGGTAAAACCACTTTGATTAGAGAGTTCATTAGCGGCAAAAAGGCGGTATATTTTGTTGCCCGGGAAGCAAACGACCTGATTAATCTTGAAAATTTCAGCGCTGATGTTTTCGCGGTGACGGCCAGCGAAGCCGAAGGTAATGTGGTTTTTGCCAACTGGGAAAAAGCATTTGCGTATTTGCATCAAGTATCCGCTACGCAGCAGATTATTCTAGTCATAGATGAATATCCATATTTAGCACAGGGGAATCGGTCAATATCTTCGATTTTACAGGCAAATATTGATCTGAAATTTAAGGAAAGTAAATTGTTTTTGATTTTATGCGGTTCCTCGATGAGCTTTATGGAGCATCAAGTGCTTGGCTATCAAAGTCCGTTGTATGGTAGGCGCACGGCGCAGTTCAGGATTAAGCCTTTTGTTTATAACGAGTCAGCTCAGATGGTGGGTGATTTTAATCTCGAAGAAAAGGCGATTATACACGGAATTACCGGGGGCATTCCGGAGTACCTAGCGCGGATAAACAAGAAAAAGAGCCTTGCTAAGAATATTGAAGATCTTTTTTTGACCGAATCGGGACACCTATATGAAGAACCGAGCAACCTCTTAAAACAAGAATTGAGGGAGCCTGCCACTTATAACGGAATTATCGCAGCTATTGCCAAGGGCGCCTCAAGGCTTAATGAAATCGCAACAAAAAATGGTATTGAGAGTAATAAGTGCGCTAAATATATTGCCGCCCTTATCGCTTTGGGGATTGTGAAAAGAGAAAAGCCTCTAACTGAGGACGCAAGCCGCAAAAGCATTTATTTGCTGGATGACCAGATGTTTCGTTTTTGGTACAGCTTTGTCCCAAACAACATGAGCAGTATCGGATCAGGGCTGGGGGAAGTTGTCTATGAAAAAGCAGTCAAGCCTGAGCTGGGCAATTATATGGGGCAGATTTTTGAGCAGATTTGCAGTCAGTATCTTATGCTGCAAAATGCCCGGTTGGCCTTGCCGTTTACCTTTGGTCGGATTGGTCGTTGGTGGGGGAATAATCCAGAAAAAAAGCGCCAGGAAGAGATTGATATTGTAGCAGTTGCTGACAGTAGCGCTATTTTCGCTGAGTGCAAATGGCGAAACAAGCCAATGGATGAAAAGGTGCTGCAGGCGCTAATCGAAAAAAGTGACATCTTTAACGCTTACCAGCATAAATATTACTATCTTTTCAGCAAGGCAGGCTTTACGAAACAACTCCAAGAGACCGCTGCCGGGAGGCGGGATGTGTGGCTGGTAGATTTGGCGATGCTGTACACGGAGTGAAAGGGGGAGGCCTCACTCCGTCCCTATGACATGGCCCACGACACGGTAGACTAGCACCATCTTTTTAGGGTTTTTAATATCCCTTTGTCAAAGGTGGCAATCTCCGCACCACGCATGCTGGCGTATCCACACAATAAGCAATCGACAAAATCAAGGTTTTTGCCGGTGAATAACTCGAAAGCCGCTTGTAAAACATCGACATCCTGCACCACCACATTTCTCCGTGTGATCAGCAAATTCAGCTGGTTAATTATTTCGTGACGGTTTACTTTATAAAGCTTTTCAAGGACATAGACGATTTCCGCGATGACTACATGCAAGAGGGTTACTTGCTGCTTTTGTAAAATCTGTTCAGCTTCTTGCGCTTGAACCTGATTGTCGTTCAGAAGAAAGCGAAGAATCATATTGGCATCAATTATTATCATATTTTTCATGCACTGCCATTTCCCAGGCCTGTTTCTCCTTCTCGCTAATCGCCGGGTCTTGGTAGGCGCTTAAAGCCCCGCGTTTAAGTTCACCAGTGGTGATGATCGCGCTATCCTCAACCGGGATGATAATAACCTCCAACTGCTTGGTCTTAAACGACTCGGGGAGATTAAAAAAATCAGAAATCATAGCCCCATTGACTATTTTTTTGATGGCTTCCATTTTTTGGCCCCCTTGTCTTTGTACTTGTTGCCCGGCACAGCGGGCAGAATGGCTTGGTAGTAGTGAGAGCAAAGATTTGTCATTGCTTCGCAGCCTATTTTAGTATAAGGAATTGTCTTCGGCCTTGCAACTGCTTGTGGGGCGTGACAAGGGGACGGGGTTATTGACACAAGGCGCGCGCTTGATATATTCTAAGGTGGAGGTGTTATTTATGCCAAGAACAGCAAGACAAAAAAGTGAGAGTGGGATTTACCATATTATCATGAGGGGAATAAACCGCCAAATATTGTTCGAAGATGAGGAAGACAGCGCCAAAATGGTCCGAACTCTGCAAAGATACCGAGAGAAGAGCAAATACGAGCTTTATGCCTATTGTTTGATGGGCAACCATTTGCACCTGCTGCTTAAAGAAGGTCAGGAACCTCTGGAAACTGTCATGAGAAGGATATGCGGCAGCTACGTTTTATGGTACAACAAGAAGTATGACCGGGTCGGCTATTTGTTTCAAGATCGCTATAAAAGTGAACCGGTCGAAGGGGAGTCATACTTTCTCACGGTATTGCGCTATATTTTTCGGAATCCCCAGAAGGCTGGAATAGTGGCCAAGGCTGACGAATATGCCTGGAGCAATTACAAAGACTATCTAGAAAAGAGCTTCGAGACTGACACAGCTTTTGCCCTTAATTTATTTGACGCGGACGAAAAAAAAGCAGTACAGCGATTCATCGACTGGATAAATACAGAAAATGATGAGGCATGTCTCGATATCACAGAAAAGAAGCAACTTCCGGATGTCGCCGCCATCAAAATAATCAAAAAACATTGCAAAGTATCCAATTGCACCGAACTTCAAAAGTTGGAGCCGGATAAAAGGAATGAATTTATCAAAGACTTAAAAGAAGGCTACTGCCTTTCGATCAGGCAGCTCGAGAGATTGACGGGAATAAGCAGAGGAATAATTCAGAGAATCTAGCGGTTTGTTGGGCGGCAACTGGGTTCATTGATGTCTGCCTTGGCACAGTACAATTTTCGCACTGACTCGATTAAGCGGTATAATGCTGAGTATAAGGGGATGATTTTTTGAACGACAGAGAAAAATATCAGCTTGGCTCGATATTGCCATGTATGATTTGGAGACGGCACGGTCCTGTTATGGCACAGGCAGGTATTTGTACGTTGCGTTTCTGTGTCAGCAAGCAATAGAAAAACTGGTCAAGGGTTTGTATGTTCTGTATTTTGGTGCGGAGGCAGATAGGACTCACAATATTGCCCGCATTTTTTTAAAGATTATTTCAAACGACGAAGTGAAAAGTGGTATTGAAAAAAATGGGATTAAACCCGACATTTATAATGATTTGTTCGCCGTATTGCTGTACTATTATATTTCTGAGCGATATCCATCCTACAAAGAAAAACTGTCGAGCGTTATCGACAAGGAGAAAGCAATAGATTTACTGCGCAATACCGAGGAGGCATTTGAATGGCTGCAATCCCTGATTCAGTTCAAAAAATAATCGAAGAATATTTAATGAAAATATCAGAGCAGGTGCCTGCTGGTAGGGTAATTTTGTTTGGCTCGTGTGCTAAAGGGACTTTTTGTGATGGCAGTGATATTGATATTGCTGTTTTTTCAGATTATTTCTCGGGGATGGAGAGAGTTAATGCTTTTAAGATCTTGTATATGCCTAGCTTAGAGTTTGATGCCGATATCCAGCCCTTGCCGTTCACAGAGGATGATTATAGGTATCCTTTGGGAATTGCCGAGGAAATCATTAAGACGGGAATTGAGATTCCATTTAGAGCGTGACTTGGATGGTCGTGACAGGGGGACGGGGTTAGTGACACAGGGCGTCTGACTGGTTTATTCTGAAGTTGAGGTGTTATTTATGCCAAGAACAGCAAGACAAAAAAGTGAAAGCGGGATTTACCACGTTATCATGCGGGGAATAAACCGTCAAACCTTGTTCGAAGATGAAGAAGACAGCACCAAAATGCTGCACACCCTACAAAGATACCGAGAGAAGAGCAAGTATGAGCTTTACGCCTATTGTTTGATGGGCAATCATTTGCACTTGCTGCTTAAAGAGGGGCAGGAGCCACTGGAGACTGTCATGAGAAGGATATGCGGCAGCTACGTTTTATGGTACAACAAGAAATACGAACGGGTTGGCTATTTGTTTCAAGATCGCTATAAAAGCGAACCGGTTGACACGGAGGCTTACTTTCTCACTGGAGGTTGTCACGGGGACGGGGTTAGTGACACACAGAGCGATCTCTCGGGATCCTTTAGATGAGCTGCGTTAAGTCAAAGATTCGCAAGGCAAAAGGGGGTGCGGACGAAAACCTGGACCATAAAGAGCAGGAGAAGGTCCGTGTACTCCCAAATAGATCGCATCTTCGCGCGGGGTAGAACTTAGTTTTTTTGCGGTTTTTAATGGCTGCGATGGGGACGATAACCTCACAATTATGCAGCTTGGGAGATAGATAGAGATAGACAAGAACACGGCTGTGGGATGGTTCATGGAAGTGGGTGTGTCAGTAACCCCGTCCCCATGACACTAGTCCCCATGACACTAAGAAAGAGGCTAATTATGGCTTTTGAGAAGGATATCATTAACCGAACCAAGCTTGAAATGCAATATGCGGAAGAAATCAGTATTTTTGAAAAAAATCATCCACGGTCGAAGGTTTTGTTTGAGCAAGCAAAAGGATGTTTATTAGGCGGAGTCCCCATGAACTGGATGGTGCGCTGGGCTGGCGCTTATCCGATATTTGTCAAAGAAGCCAAAGGCGCGCATTTTATTGATGTTGATGCAAATAGATATATCGACTTTTGTCTTGGCGATACGGGCGCAATGCTGGGACATGCCCCTGAGGCTGCGGTTGTGGCAATTTGTAGCGCAGTTAAGAAAGGTACAACCTTTATGCTCCCGACAGAAGATGCAATATTCAATGGTAGCGAACTGCAGCGTCGTTTCGGGATAAAGTATTGGCAATTCACGACAAGCGCGACAGATGCTAATCGTTTTGTGCTCAGGCTTGCCCGTCAGATTACCGGAAGGAATAAAATAATTGCTTATAATTGGTCTTATCACGGGAGCGTCGATGAAACTGTGGCCACGCTCGATGCCGAAGGAAAAGTTACCCCAAAGCCGGGGAATATCGGCCCTCAGATTGATCCTTTCTTGACTACAAAAATTATCGAATGGAACGATATCGAGGCGCTGGAAGCTGCTCTATGCGATGAAGACGTGGCGGCGGTGCTGGCTGAGCCGGTTATGACGAATATTGGCATCGTCCATCCGGCGCCGGGATACCACGAGGCGTTAAGAAGGTTGACAAAGCGATATGGCACTTTGCTGATTATCGACGAAACACATACGATATGTGCCGGTATCGGAGGATGTACGCGAAAGTTTGGGCTCAGTCCGGACGCCGTTACTTTAGGGAAAACAATCGCTGCCGGAATTCCTACCGGGGCGTACGGTTTAGCGGAGGATTTTGGAGAAGCGGCAGCTAGCTGCGTTCCCGAGCATTATGCCGATGTCGGTGGCGTCGGTGGAACTTTAGCGGCTAACGCATTGTCAATGGCAGCAATGCGGGCAACCCTTCGTGACGTTTTAAACGAAGAATTTTATGCAAGGAATATCCCCTTGGCGGAGAAATTCAACGAGGGCGTGCAATGCGTCATCGAAGAATTCGGTTTGCCCTGGAACACAACTGCGCTGGGGATCAGGGCAGAATATTGGTTTAAAAAAGAAGCTGCCAAAAACGGCTTGGAAGCGGAGCGTTCGATTGATGAACAGCTCGATAAATATATGCATTTAGCTTCGATGAATCGAGGGATTCTGATGACTCCTTTTCATAACATGTCCTTAATCACAAACGGGACGACAATTGAAGATATTGATTATCACACGCAGATATTTAGAGAGATAGTCCAGGCAATCGTCTAAAGATATGCGCTTGGGTGTCACGGGGACGGGGTTAGCGACACACGGAGCGATCTCTCGGCATCTTTAGACGAGCTGCGTCAAGTCAAAGAATCACAAAAAAGTGAAAATGGAATAGATCGCTTCTCCGCGCGGGATAGAACTTGGATTTTTTTTGAGGGTCCTTTAAGGTTGCAATGGGGACAACAAGCTCGTAATTTTGAAGTTTGGGAGATAGATAGATAGAGATAGACAGGAACAAGGATGTGGGATGTCTCAGGGAATTGGGTGTGTCAGTAACCCCGTCCCCATGACACGCCATGGGGGCGTCGGGACGCGGATGGATCTGGAGCGCGGCTTCGCGGTGGTAATGCAGCATCCGGTGACAACCGAGTATAAAGATGCCCGCCGACAGGTGTACGAAACTCTGTATGCGGTCAAAGAGTTGGGTATTCCCACACTGTGGTTTTGGCCTAATCCCGACGCCGGTTCTGACGATACATCAAAAGGAATCCGCGCTTTTCGGGAGAATGAGGATCCGGAAAACATCTGGTTTTTTAAGAATATGAACCCGATTGATTTTTTGCGCTTGCTCAAAAATAGTTGTGGAATTATTGGGAATTCCAGCGTTGCCATTCGGGAGTGCTCTTATTTAGGCGTGCCGGCAGTGAATATCGGGGGCCGCCAACGCTCGCGGGAGCGGGGGAAAAACGTAATCGATGTGGATTACAATCGGGAAGAAATAGTTCGGGCAGTGCGTTTGC
>CAZWXO010000102.1:0-414 GCA_964637885.1 uncultured bacterium | reverse complement strand
GGGCAGGAAGAGGATGCTCAAGATGATCAGGGCAGCACCAATGCCGTGCCAGAGGCCGATGCTCTCTTGGAGGATGAAGAAGGCCAGGATCAACGTGAAGACGACCTCCAGGGAACTGATCAGGGAAGCGTGGCTGGCGCCAATTGCTTCGATGCCCTTCAGGATGAGAAAGTTGGGGGCGACCCAGGTTAGCAGGGCCAGGAAAACGATGAGGAGCAAATATCCCCAAGGGATGCTGAGACCGCGCAGGACCGAGACCGGGGATATGACGATAAAGAGAGTGGCCTGGGTCGTGGTTGTCCACAGCATCACGGCAAAGGGGGAGCTGCGCAGGATGTTTTTTTCGCCGTACCAGTTGTTAAAGGCCAGGCCGCAGCAAGCGGTGACAGCGAGAAGAAAACCGGGCAGGCTCAG
>CAZWXO010000101.1:4341-8491 GCA_964637885.1 uncultured bacterium | reverse complement strand
AATATGAGCCATGAAATTCGGACCCCGCTCAACGGGGTAATCGGCTTCACCGACCTATTGCGAAGCACGCCATTGAGCACCACCCAGAAGCAGTACCTCGACAATGCCCACCAGTCAGCCATTGCACTGCTAGATATTATTAACGATATTCTCGATTTCTCCAAAATTGAAGCAGGTAAAATGCAGCTCGAGATCATCGAAACGGATTTGTATCAGCTTTTGGAGAGTACTTGCGACATCGTGCAGTACCAAGCATCCCAGAAAGACTTAGAACTCTTGCTAAATATCCAAAATGGAATGCCTCGTTTTGTCCGGACAGATGCCATGCGCTTGAAACAGATTATCGTTAACCTCCTCAGCAACGCCGTCAAGTTTACCAGCGACGGCGAAGTCGAACTAAAAGTCGTCTGCGAGGACGTTCAGGATGATTCTGCTACCTTTATTTTTAGCGTGCGCGACACCGGAATCGGCATTAGCCCCGAGCAAAAAGTGCACCTTTTCAATGCCTTTACCCAGGCTGACTCTTCTACAACAAGACGCTTCGGTGGCACGGGATTAGGCCTCGCTATCTCCAATCTTCTGGCGGAAAAAATGGGCGCCTCAATCGCTCTGGAGAGTTCGTTAGGCAGTGGATCGGTTTTTTCTTTCAAGGCCGTCCTGAATTACCTTCCACTTAAATCTGCCCCGGAAAGGCCTATTTTCCGCAGTAAAAAAGTGATGCTGATCGATGATAATCAGAGTAGTAGAACGATCATTAGCGATCTTTTATGTGCCAACGGGGCGGAACTGACTCGAGTCGATAGTGGCTTTGCTGCCATCGAAGCCTTGAAGAACGGTTCCTCCTTCGATTTGCTGCTGGTGGACCAGACTATGCCCTATCTAAACGGCATCGAAACGATTAGAATGATTCGGCAAGAGCTAAACCTCAGTGACAAAGAGCTATCCATTGTATTGCTGCACCGCTCCGTCGACAGTTCGCTTTTGCACGATGAAGCCGCCGATCTAGGTGTCCTCAAGTGCCTGACCAAACCACTGCGGCTTTCGGATTTAGGTGACCTTTTTGCCAACGAAGCATTGGTTACAGGCGGCTCTAACCAAGCCAACCTCAGTGGTAATGACGTAGCTCTAAGCTATCTCGCACAGCTGCCAGCCCAGATTCTCGTTGCCGAGGATACACCAGTCAATATGATTCTCATCCGCACGATGCTTAAAAAAACAATGCCCCAGGCTACCGTCTGGGAAGTTGGTGACGGCGCTGAAGCAATTGAAATTTTTCAAAAAGAAAAGATAGATTTAATTTTAATGGATGTGCAAATGCCTGTGCTCGACGGGCTCGAGGCATCTAAGATTATCCGCCAAGCAAACCATAGGCATCCCGGGCATCCTCCGATAATCGCCTTGACTGCCGGCGTGACAAGCTACGACCGTCAGCGCTGCACTGAGGCAGGCATGACCGACTTCATCAGCAAACCGGTTATTCAAAAAGAGCTGGAGGCGGCCCTGGAGAAACATTTAAGGAGCAACACAAAAATTGACGATTAAAACTCGGCTTTTAGTTTTGGCCTTTTTTGCGATGCTATGTCTTGTCAGCTAAGCGGTTATCCTTTATTCTTTGTGGGTTTTTATGCACCAATAAAGTTGATAGGTAAGGCAAAGAGTTTGTTTGCATAATCTCTGCTCCTGTCATACTACTTTCCTCAGCTGTCCCGCACAATGAGACGCAGACAGCCCCTTTGTCCAGCTTGCGTTTTTTCAGTTCCGCCTGTAGCACATCCAAACGGGCCGAAGGCTTAAGGACCGCAACGCAGTCGCAGCAATCAAAAACTTGGGATAAGTTATCACCCGTCCGCGCTAAGGGCACGACAGCGAAAATTTCGTCTTCCTGAGCAAGGGGGGTCAGCGTGGTTGCGGCAGCTGCGCAAAAAGACGGAACGCCCGGCACCACTTCAACACTGTAGCCACGCTCAGCGAGGCGCTGCGCTAAATATAACCCGGTACTGTATAGCATGGCGTCTCCAATCGTGATGAAAACAGTATTCTTGCCTGCCTCCAATTCTTGTGCAACGAGGCGGGTCGCTTCGGCCCAAGCCGCATCGAGAGCACTGCGATCCGTTGTCATCGGAAAATGCAGGGGCAACTGCTGACTAGCTTGATTGAGATGCGGGGTTGCTACATCGAGGGCGACGCGCTTATCGCTCTTGCTCGAATAGGGAAAAGCAATAACGCTGGCTTCCCCGATTACCCGGGCAGCCCGAAATGTTAGTAGATCTACTGCCCCAGGGCCAACGCCAACGAGATAAAATTTTCCACTTTTAGCCTGTGATTTAGCCTCAGCGATTAATGCGTCGCCTAGCGCTGCCCGAGCCCGCTCCAGGAATAGATTGCAAAAATCTACTTGAGCTCCCAGCCCTTCCATGTGTGGCTCAACTTCATATCCTTCCTCAGTCAAAACCGACATCCATGATTCATCGTCATCCCCAGCCATATCATTGCGAGCGTGATCGCCGGCGACCAGCATCAGGGGATGCAAGACAACCTTGCTACGCTGACGCGCCTCCAACCGCTCCAAGACGGCATCGAGGGAAAGCTCGCCCTCGACAGTGCCGACAGTATATCCCGGCGCCAAATCGTCAAATTCTGTTTCTAATTGCCGGTAAATTATGTCTGCTTCATGTTCACTTCCATGCCCGAACAAAACATGCATCGTGTCCGCCTGCGCCACCCAAGCTCCCTGGGCGCAGTTAAAAACCTGATGGATGCTGCGAGCATCGTACATTAATGGTTTGGCAATATACAAATTAGTAAAGGCATCAGCATATTTAGCGACCGCCTGCAATAATTTATCGTACTCAATCCCTGGCAGAATATGACCGGAAACAACGAGTAGGTCGTCGTAGCCCTGCGCCGCCATTTTGGCCAACGCCTCCTCTGGGCTATCGACAGTCAGTTGCAATTTTGTGACGAGCCGCTTGCGAACAACCCCGCTGGTAAAAGCGCGGAAACTCTGACGGTCGGTGAAGGCGTTGATTAAGGCCGCTTCCCACCCCCCAATATCCCTTTGCAAAGCTTCCTCGTCCGTCGTTCCAAAACTAGCCAATAGAATTGCTTTCATCAATTTTTCTCCCCTGCATTAATTTTTGCGACCAAATCCTCCAAGGTACGTGGCTGCTGTGAAAAATGAATTCCCGATTGGCCCAGCGCGCGACTAAGCCCGATAACAGAAGGCGTTTTTAAACCCGAGGTCTGCATTAATTTTGCATCGCTAAATACATCGACCGGGTCGCCGTAGCGTATTATCTGCCCGCGCCTGAGCAAGACACAAAAGTCAGACCAGGCCATCGCCAGATCCATATCATGGGTGGAATAAATCACAGTAACTCCTTTGCCCACAAGGGCATCGAGGGCTTGAAACAAGGCGAAAACCCCATCTGGATCCAGCCCAGCCGTTGGCTCATCCAGCACCAGGACATCGGGGCACATAGCCAAAACCCCAGCCAGGGCGATACGTTTTTTCTCACCCCCACTAAGATTAGGCACTGGCATTTTGGCAAGGTGGGAGATTCCGCAAGCCTCTAGCGCATCGGCGACTCTTTCCCTAACGACATTTATCGCCAGCTTGGAATTCATCGGGCCGAAGGAAACATCTTCTTCGACAGTCGGCGCAAAAAGCTGGGTATCGGAATCCTGAAAAACTATCCCGACTTTTTGGCGCAAAGCGAAAAGTCCGCTCCTGCTATAGTCAAAAGGGATTTCACCTAAAGATACTTTGCCTTGCGACGGCCGCAGGATGCCATTCATATGCATTAAAAAAGTGGATTTGCCCGCCCCGTTGGGGCCTACTAGTACCGTGCGTTTTCCCCGCTGAAAATCAACCGAAAGGTCTGTTAAAACAGCCGGTCTCCCCCCCGGGTATTTGAAGGTTACGTCCTGAAAACTGATGATAGCTTCTGTCATGCCTAGCCTCCGCCTCCAACTAACTGTATCACTGCGACAAAAATCGTCGCTCCGTATAATGAAAGCATCGGAAACAAATCCGACTTGCTCTGGACTGGCATCAGTTTTAGTTTGCCTTGATATCCTCTGGAATACAACGCTCGCTCCATCGTTTCAGCTTGGCGGAAGGCGCGGATAAAAAAATTAAAGAACAAAA
>CAZWXO010000101.1:0-4331 GCA_964637885.1 uncultured bacterium | reverse complement strand
AAATGATAGACACTGGACCGAAGAGCGAAAGTTGTGCCCCCCCAATCGAGAAGACTGGGCGATGCCGACCCGCCAAAAACTTCTACCCGCGGCTTCGATCAAATTTATCGAAAAGACTGACAGCTCGCTAATTAATTCTGGCATGCCGTAACGGCTTAAATCCGAAAAGAGCCGCCAGGATGGCACCAAGAGGATAATGCTCAGCAGACAGGCCATACAGCCCAGCGGACGGGCTGCCGTCAAAACGTAAAGCTCTTTCGCATTCGGCGCGAGACCAATCGCAAATGGGCTAAAGCTAACTTCCACTACAACGATTAAGGCACCAAAAACAATGAAAACGATGGGATAAGCAAAAGTCAGGCAGAAACGCCGCCAGTTTTTACCCCACAACAAAGACAAGAAACTGAACGCAAAAAAGGCCGCCATGGGGGCTTGCCAATTCGCCGCGAAAAGGCAGACAACCATGGCGGTTAGAGAGGGAGGTAAAACCGCAAGGGTACTCAAATTGCTACCCGAATTCTCCAACACGTTTTCTTGGGCATGATCCTTCATTGAGTTATTTTAGTTCTCCGCTTCTATTTTTATCCCCCGCACGCGCTTTTTTGTGTCCGACATAATATCCTAGTACAAAAAAAACTATCCCAGAACCGATGACCGCCTGCAAAACAAAAAGTAGCGACTCGATTTCACCACTAGGTGGTTCCCAAAAACTTGCAAACCACGGTTCATATTCAGGTGAAATCTCGGTGATTGCCACCTCGGCTTCCCCGTCAGCGCCGCCATATTCTGCTCCCGGTAGAATAACTAAGGGGATAATCGTGATCAGAGCTGCTAAAACAAGCAGCAACAGGGTATTCCGCCTCGAAAACGTCCATCCGTTTTTCATATCGTTGCACTCCCTTCCTTTTTCCACACAGAAATTAATTCCATATCCTCGGAAGCGTAATTGCGCAACAAGTTAAAGACCACTACGGTAATAATGCCCTCGGTAATAGCCAGTGGCAGCTGCGTTACCGCAAAGATCGAAGCAAATTTGACAAAGGATTGCATAACCCCGCCCTCAGCCCCGGGAAAGGCGACGGCGAGTTGTAGCGATGTGACCACATAGGTCGATAAATCCGCCATAAAGGCGGCCAAAAACACACCAATCGATTGAGATAGTTTTAGCTTGCGGGCCGCAATATAAAAAACCCAGCCGACAAAAGGCCCCGCGACGGCCATCGAAGCCGCGTTAGCTCCTAGAGTAGTCAGGCCTCCGTGCGCTAACAGCACTGCCTGAAATAACAGCACAATGAATCCGACTAAAGCGGCAGCCAGCGGTCCAAAAAGAACCACGACAAGGCCCGTTCCAGTAGGATGCGAGCAGCTCCCGGTAACCGAAGGTAATTTTAGGGCTGATAAAACAAAACAAAAGGCGATAGTAAGGGCCAGAAGCATTTTTAACCGCGGGTTTTCCGCTAAAGTTTTTTTAAGCGACCATAATGAAGCGACTAAAAAAGGGATAAACACGACCCACCAGATTACCGCCCACATCGGGGGCAAGAAACCCTCCATGATGTGCATCGCCTCCGCCGGGGCGGCAAGGCCGAGTACAACAAAGAAACCAGAAACGACCGCGACTAAAACTTTGATTTTCTCCGAGATTTTTTCCATAAACCTTTCCTCCTATGCTCGTAGTGTGTTGTCCCGTCAAGACAGAAATTCCCCCGAACCAAAGGCTCGGAGGAACATACAAAACGTCCTCACGCTCTGATCCGGAGCCTGACGGCAACAACCTCTTTACGGCCGGTCTCCTGGCTTAGGTTCATCGGTCAAGCTCCGCCTTCCCACGCGTACGTAGTGGCCTAAAAGAGCTTGCCTCCCCCTTACAGTGGCGGCACCGCGCCGGACTTTCACCGGCTTCCCTGTTTGCCTCTTAGCGAGGCACCGTAAAGTTGTTATTTAATTACCCCTATACTAATTCAACTTTCCCCTCAAGTCAAGTCCAGAGGGCAGAAAAATGGGTGTAGCGGCGTCAGCCAAAGCAGACCACGGATGGTCTGTGTTTGGCGACCCCAAGGACATAGGAAACCGGTGGCAGCCATTCTGCGAATTGTCCATCTTCACAGTGACTGTTCCCTCCCTGGAGCGGCCACGTCTGCCCCGAGTTTGTATATAGTACAGAGGAGGGAAAGTTGAGTTAACAATAAATAATTAAGAATTTTGGACGCAAAAAAGAACTTTTTGCTATAATTTTTAAAAGAAAACGAAGAATTATGCTAATAATTCTTTCAAAAATTATTAACCGTTAATTCTTAATTGCTAATCGCCGCCTTTTTAACAGCTACGCACTTACCGCAGCGGATAGGCTTACAACTGTCGCAAAACCTCGAGAGTGCGATCAATTTCAGCCAAAGTGTTGTAAGGAGCCAAGCCAACGCGAACCAATCCGCCGGATTCCTCGTAACCCAGTACCCGAATTAACTTAGTCGCAAAAAAATTACCGTCCCAGACAAAGATGCCCTTCTCCGCCAACTTTTCGGCGACCTGACGCGGATGCACTCCGGCAACTGTGAAGGTAACCGTCGACGTCCGGGGATGATTTTCCGGCGGTCCATAGACCTTGATCTTCTCGATCTTTGCCAGCTCCGCCAGGAAATAAGTAGCGATAGGCTGCTCATAAGCTTCCAGAGCGAGCATTCCAGCTATAACTGCCCGGCGACGCGGGCTGGCATCCGGTGGAAGCTCTCCGGCAAAGTCCTGCAAATGCTGATCCCCGATAGCAGCAATAAACTCCACCGCTTCAGCGGCACCTGCTATGCCCTCATGATTCAGTGTCCCGGTTTCAAACTTCAGGGGTGCCCAGTTTTCTTGATCACCCACCTTAATCGTCCGCAAAGCTTCCATCCGGTCTTTCTTGGCAAACAAAATCCCGACGTGCGGGCCAAAGAACTTGTACGCCGAGCAAAACAGGAAGTCTGTATCAATCTCCTGAACATCGATGGGTCCATGTAACGCGTAATGAACCGCATCGACGACCGTCACCGCCCCGACTCCATGGGCCCAGGCCACCATCTCCCGAACAGGGCTGATCGTCCCGACCCCATTAGAAGCATAATTAAATGCTGCCACCTTGGTTTTCGAGGTCAGCTTGCTTTTAAAATCATCCAGATCGACAGTACAAGTGGAGGTATCGACTTTGGCCTCACGAACAACGATACCTCGCTCGGCAAGGATTTCCCAAGGACCTCGATTGGCCTCATGGTCGATATCAGTTATTAAAATTTCGTCCCCGGCCACCATATCCCTGGCGAGGGCATGGGCCAGATTAAAATTCATCGTTGTCGAATTAGCTCCAAATGAGACCTCTTCCCAGCCGCAATTGAAGAAATCCGCAAAAATTTTACGGGCATCGACAATCATCGCATCAGTTTCGACTGTTGTCGCAAAAACGCCATGAATATTGGCATTATGGTTGATCAAGTAATCGGCCACTTTGTCGACCACGCGCTGGGGTATTTGTACCCCGCCGGGGCCGTCCAGATAAGCCACCGGATAACCATTAATTTCCCTTTTAAGTGCGGGAAACTGGGCCCTGATTTTCTCGACATCAAATTGCATAAGTCCACCCCTTTTCCTTCGGTATCAAAACAAAACACTGCCCGCCCATAGACGAAGTTTACGAGTAGGCAGTATAAACTAACCGTGCAATAAACATGCCGATTATTCAGTAAGCTCACCAACAAAGGAAGCAATACGACGACATCCTTCTTCAATCTGCTCCAGAGAGATGGCATAAGATAAGCGTAAATACCCCTCAGCGCCAAACCCGCTACCAGGCACAGCCGCAACCTTGACCGAGTCCAGCATCATACCCGTTAATTTCGACGTATTTTCAATCGCTTGTCCCCGATATTTTTTGCCCAAGAGCGCCTTGACGTTAGGGAAAACATAAAACGCCCCTTCTGGGACCATACATGTAATGCCTGGGATGTCCCCCAGCAAGCGGCAGATTATGTCACGTCGCTTCAGAAACTCGCTGCGCATTCTCTCCACTGAAGCTTGAGGGCCCAAATACGCTTCTAGACTCGCCTGCTGGGCAATCGAGTCGGGATTTGATGTACTTTGGCTCTGCAAATCGGCGATTGCTTTGACAATATTCGCCGGTCCGGCAATATAACCGATTCGCCAGCCCGTCATGGCATATGTTTTCGAGACACCGTTGACGACCACGGTCTGCTCCTGCATCTGGGGCAGGGTGGCGATGCTGACCGGGGGCTCAGGAGTATAGATAAATTTTTCATAGATTTCGTCGGAAATTATCAGGACATGATGTTCTTTAGCAATCTTTG
>CAZWXO010000100.1:6456-8551 GCA_964637885.1 uncultured bacterium | reverse complement strand
ATCTGACTAGTAGGAGTGACCAGGGGTGGATAGCCAAGATCCTCGCGAACTCGCGGCACTTCCTTTAATAGCTCTTGGAACTTATCCGAGGCCTTCTGCTCTTCGAGCTGAGCCATCAAGTTAGAAAGCATCCCCCCGGGGATCTGATACTTCAATACATTAGTATCGATAAATGACGGTTGTTCTAGTTTGCTGTATTTAGGTTTAATTTTTTTAAAATAGGTGGCAATCTCATCCAAGGCCTCAAGGTCAAGACCGGTTTCGTAGGGAGTTTCTCGCAGCACCGCTACCATCGTCTCCGTGGCCGGCTGAGATGTCCCCAAAGCGAATGGAGAAATGGCGGTGTCGATAACATCAGCCCCGGCCTCGACAGCTTTTAAATACGTCATCGAACCCATCCCACTGGTATAGTGGGTATGCATCTGCAGGAGAAGTTCCGGATACGCCTTTTTGAGCTGAGAGACCAGATCATAAGCATCAAAGGGACTGAGTAGGCCAGCCATATCCTTGATACAGACAGAGTCAGCCCCCATCGAAACTATATCCCCGGCTAACTTCACATAATAAGCGGTATTGTGCACTGGACTGATGGTGTAGCTGACAGCAATCTGAGCATGAGCCCCTTCCTGCTTGGTAGCCTTGACAGCGACCTCTAAATTGCGCAAATCGTTCAGGGCATCAAAAATTCTTACCACGTCGATACCGTTCCCGACTGAGCGTTTGACAAACTCAACCACCACGTCGTCGGGATAATGTTTGTAGCCTAAAATATTTTGGCCTCGCAACAGCATCTGCAAAGGTGTTTTACGAATCGCCTGCTTAAGCTTGCGTAGTCGCTCCCAGGGATCTTCTCCGAGAAAACGCATCGCACTGTCAAAGGTCGCCCCACCCCACATTTCCAGGGAATGATAACCGATCTGATCCAACATCTGCGCCACCGGATACATATCCTCACCCCGCATGCGCGTCGCAATCAAGGATTGATGAGCATCCCGCAAAACCGTCTCTGTAACTCCAACTTTTTTTGTCATTTTCAAGGCCTCCTCTCTCTGTCAGTGTTCTCCACTACAAGAGCTCTCAAAATAAAGGTGCAATTCTTTCTTCGGGATAAACTGGCCCCGACATAGCCCGAGGAACAACACTAATCTCCGGCAAATCCCGCCCATCACAGATCTCCCGCTCTAAAACTCTCTGCATCGTGGCCAAAGCCAGCTCCGGAGCATTATTCTCAAGGGACAAATGCGCCAGCCAAATGGATTTTGTTCGAGATGATACAGCCTTCCCCGCCAAATCGGCCCCCGACTGGTTGGACAAATGTCCTTTTTTACCTGCGATCCGTTTTTTTAAATAAGCAGGATACGGTCCCTTAGCTAGCATTTCCGGATCGTGGTTGCTCTCAATAATCAATAACTCGCACCCATGCAAAGCATCGACCATCCCTTGATCAAAGCAACCTGTATCTGTAGCCAGCCCGACCCTCTGCCCCGTAACACGATCCTCGACAACATAGCCGACACAGTCCATACTATCGTGAAAGACCGAAAAAGGCGTTACCTGCGCATGGCCGATTACAAAGCTTAAGCCCGCCTCCACGACAAACTGCTGATTCGCCGCCACCTCGATACCCAAGCGCTGGATAGCGCTCCATGTATCCGGGGTAGCAAAAACACCCGCCTTGCTCCGCTTGGCGAAAACCTCGACACCTTTGACATGATCGGAGTGTTCGTGTGTCAACAGAATTCCCTGGATGTCGGTAGGCAAATAACGATTTTGTTGCAAGGCCCCGGTAATCCCTCGACAGCTGATGCCAGCATCGAGAAGGATTAATGTCTCACTGCAGCTGACAAGATAACAGTTACCAGAGCTCCCGCTGGCAAAAGACTGGACAAACAATTAGTGCCCCCTCAAGTGGTTAGCCAGCACTGGATTATTGTTTACCAAAACCAGACGCCACTCTATGGATTTTTTCCTGAACCAGGTTATAGCCTTTGTCCACAATGTCGACGCCCGTACGCTTACCCCGATATATATTAGCTCCGACACTGCGCAATTTGCGTTCGATTTTTTCATACCCGCGGTCGATAAACTCGACCGC
>CAZWXO010000100.1:1914-6351 GCA_964637885.1 uncultured bacterium | reverse complement strand
AGCCCGGCAATAATCAAGGCCGCGCCTGCCCGTAAATCCGTTGCCCGAACCGGCGCTCCCGACAGCTTTCGCCCACCGCTGACAACAGCCATCCGATTCTCAACTTTAATGTCGGCGCCCATCCGAATCAATTCGTTGGCCAGGCGCAACCGATTCTCAAAAATATTCTCTGTAATAACGCTATCCGAGCCTGCCTTGGTCAGCAACGCCATAAACTGCGATTGCATGTCCGTCGGAAATCCCGGATATGGAAAAGTCTTAATATCCGCCCCATGGTAGACCGATTTTGATTTAACAAAGACACTGTCGTCCCGCACCTCGACATAGGCCCCGATCTCTGCCAGTTTGACCGACATGGCCTCTAAATGCTTCGGAATAACGTTGTTGATCAAAAGTTCGCCGCCACAGCAAGCGCCAGCCACCATAAAAGTGCCGGCCTCAATGCGATCGGGAATAATCGTATGTTCCTTGCTGCCAGCAATGCGCTGGACCCCTTCAATCCTGATTACATCGGTTCCCGCGCCCCGGACCAAGACCCCAAGCGTCCCGAGAAACGAAGCTAAATCGACAATCTCTGGTTCCTTGGCCACGTTTTCGATAGTCGTCGTCCCTTCAGTCAGTGCAGCGACAATCATAATGTTTTCCGTCGCCCCTACCGAAGGGAAATCAAGATAGACATCGTTACCCTGGAGATGCTTGGCCTTGGCATGAACCATCCCTTGCTCCAAGCTACAAACCGCCCCTAAGCGCTCAATTCCTTTGATATGCAAATCAATTGGACGAGAGCCGATATCACAGCCTCCAGGTAGCGGAATAAAAGCCTCGTTCATCCGCGCCAACAGCGGTCCCAACAGCAAATTTGAAGCCCGGATTTTCTTGGTCTGCTCGTAAGAAAGTGTCGCCGCCTGCAACCCCGATGCGTCAATGTGCATCTCACCGGAATTAGTGCGCCACACCTTGACCCCGAACTGTTGCATCAGCTCCATCATCAAGCTGACATCATCGATATCCGGAACATTTATTAAGACGGTTTCGCCCTCTTCAACCAACATCGCCGCCGCCATAATCGGCAGCGCCGCGTTTTTAGCACCACTTATCATAACTTCCCCTGAAAGCGGCGCACCACCTTCGATTATCAGCACATCCAAAAAACAATTCCCCCAACAAAATAATTTTTCCCAGCCAAATAAAACAGATTCGCACTTTTTAGTATTATATACGAAAGACAATCAATCAACAATTTTTAAAAAAAGGAAGCGTATGTCTACCCTCGATAATTAATTACTTTGTGCCAAACAGACGATCACCGGCATCACCCAGACCAGGTACAATATAGCCATGATCGTTGAGCTTCTCATCGATTGCCCCGACATAGATATTGACGTCAGGATGAGCTTTCGATAAAATCTCGATTCCCTCCGGAGCCGCGATCAGGCAAAGAAATTTGATACTGACTGCCCCGCGATCTTTGAGAAACTGAATCGCCGCCACGGCCGATCCACCAGTTGCCAGCATCGGGTCGATAACAATAAAATCACGTTCGGCCACGTCAGCCGGTAATTTGCAATAGTATTCAACAGGTTTAAGCGTCTCCGGGTCACGATACAACCCGATGTGGCCGACCTTGGCAGCAGGTACTAGCTTGAGAATTCCATTGACCATCCCCAAACCCGCCCGCAAAATCGGCACAAGCCCAAGTTTTTTGCCAGTAATCACCTTTGTCCGTGCCGGGCCAACCGGAGTTTCGACCTCGACCTCTTCCAGAGGTAAATCACGGGTCACCTCGTATGCCATCAACATGGCAACTTCATCCACCAAATCACGAAAATCCTTGGCTCCCGTAGCCTTATCACGAATAAAGGTCAACTTGTGCTGTATTAAAGGATGATCCATACAAATAACCTGCGCCATCAGCCTAACCCCCTGTCATTTTATTTCATTTAAAATACTACCTTGAACCCAAGAAAAATGCAATCGATTCAACAGGCCTAACTAAGGCGTTTTTTGACAGCAGCCGCCAAAGCATCGCCAACAGCCGAAGTTGTAGCCGTCCCCCCTAGATCCCGGGTAACCTTATTCTTGTCGGCCAGCACATCGGTGATCGCTCCGACCACCGCTTCCGGCATTTCCCCTTCGAGCAAGTGGTCGAGCATCATCTTGACAGTCCAGACCATCGCTATCGGATTGGCAATCCCTTTCCCAGCGTATTTCGGGGCAGAGCCATGGACCGGCTCAAACATCGAGGGGTACTCCCGCTCCGGATTAAGATTGGCACTCCCGGCAAAGCCAAGCCCCCCCTGGAGACCGGCCCCCAGATCCGTAATAATGTCGCCAAAAAGATTTGAAGCGACCATCACGTCATAATTTTGTGGTTTTTGCACCATAAACATCGCCAACGCATCGACGTGGGTATACTCCGTTTCCAATCCAGGATACTCCGGAGCGATTTCCCGGAAAATCTTGTCCCAAAAAACCATGCTGAAATTAAGCGCATTCGACTTTGTGACACAGGTCAATTTCTTTTTTTGGTCGCGTTTTTTAGTTAATTCAAAAGCATACCGCATTACTTTTTCGGTATTCTTCCGCGTGAAAACCGCCGTTTGGATAGCAATTTCCTCGGGACGGTTCTCAAAGCGAAAGCCGCCGACATTGGAATACTCGCCCTCGACATTCTCCCGGACAACGACAAAATTGATATCCTCCGGGCCTTTATCCTTCAAAGGACAAGGTGCTCCCGGCAACAATCGGACCGGCCTCAGGTTGATGTACTGGTTAAAGCCTTGCCGTATCTTGAGGAGCAACCCATGGAGGGAGATATGGTCCGGCACCCCGGGGAAACCAACTGCCCCCAAAAGCACTGAATCAAATTCCTGCAGGGTCTCGAGGCCATTCTCATCCATCATCGCTCCCGTTTTGAGATAATGCTCACATCCCCAAGGCAGGTGCCGATAATTGAACTTCAAGCCGCCATGAGCCTCGGCAAAAGCATCTAAAACCTTTGTCCCTTCATGCATCACATCGATCCCAATCCCGTCGCCGGGAATAACCGCAATGTTAAATTCTTTCATCCTGTCATCTCCTATGTAAAATCAATTTTAATCCCTTACCAAGTAGGCACTGACAATTCCATCAAGCCGGCAGATCTCACCCAAGACCTCTTTGGAAATCGCCGAATCGATCGTCAAGACCATCATCGCCCGCGACTCTTTAGTATTGCGACTAACCTGCATCGTTGCAATGTTAACTCCCTTTTCCCCTAAGACCATCCCAATTTTTCCAATCATTCCAGGCTTGTCGCTGTTTTCCGCCACCAACATGTAATTTGTCGGCGACACGTCAAATTCATAATCAAAAATTTTCACAATCCGGATGTCCTTGCGCCCAAAAACAGTGCCAGCAAAAGTGCTGACCATCTCACCAGAATAGACGCGCACCTCGATAAGGCTCGTGTAATCGCCAACTTCACTTTCGCGGCTCTCAACCACATTGATCCCCCGATTTTCGGCCAGCATCCCAGCATTGACATAGTTGACATGCTCCATTAGAACCGGCTCCAGCAGTCCCTTGAGAATCGACAAAGTGATGACCTGCACATCGAGCTTCCCGACTTCCCCGTGATAAGTAATCTCCACCCGGTCGACCGGGTCTTTCTTTAACTGATGATACAGCTTGCCCAAAACCTCGCCGATGGCAAGAAACGGGCGTACTTTATCCAGTTCCCCCGCCAACAAGGTAGGCATGTTGACAGCGTTCGGGACCATTTCCCCCCGCAAAGCGGACAGCACTTCATGAGCTACCGAGATACCGACATTTTCCTGAGCCTCAAAGGTGTCTGCCCCCAAATGCGGCGTGACGACAGTCTCTGGAATCGATAAAATAGGCGATACAGGGCGCGGCTCGCCCTGCAATACATCGATGCCGGCGCCACCCACCTGGCCATCCTTAATTGCCTGCACCAGATCCTGCTCGTGGAAAATACCGCCCCGGGCGCAATTGACTACCCGGACACCTTTTTTCGCTTTGCAAAACTCGGCGGCGGCGATCATGCCGCGTGTCTCATCTGTCAGAGGAGTATGCACCGTGATAAAATCAGCTACAGCCAGCAAGTCGTCTAGCGTATCACATTTCTCGACGCCAAAATGCCGAAAACGCTCATCTGTAATATAGGGGTCGTAAGCCACGACCTTCATCCCAAAGGCGAGCATCCGCGTCGCCACCAGCGAGCCAATCCGGCCCAGGCCGACAACACCCAAAGTTTTATTGTAAAGCTCGACTCCGCGGAACGGAGTGCGATCCCATGGACCTTCCTTGAGATCCTTCAGATATTTATTGGCCAGATGAATGTTGCGGCAAGCAGCAATCAGCAATCCGATGGAATGCTCAGCAGCAGAAACACTGTTGGCGTCGGGAGTATTGACGACGATGACGCCTCGCTTG
>CAZWXO010000100.1:0-1904 GCA_964637885.1 uncultured bacterium | reverse complement strand
TCCATGTCAATATTATCCACCCCATTGCCGGCACGACCGACCACCTTTAAATTCACGCCTCTGGCGAATAGTTCCTCATTAACCTTGGTGACACTGCGGACGACGATGGCCTGATATTCGCCAATGATCTCTAACAGCTCCTCATGGGGAATGCCAAAGCGCACATCCACCTGGGCACCGTCCTGACGCAAAAGCTCGATTCCGGAATCACTAATATTCTCCGTTACTATGATTTTCATATCCACTATGCTCATCTCCTTTTATTAATTAGCTATATATCCCCGGCCTTTCTTAGAATAGGTGCGCGAGAGCAGCAGCGACTGCCGTCCCGGCTTTGACTGGATAACCTACCTGCCCAAGAGCAATCTCCAGGGCATTAACCGCGAGTAGAATGTCGTTGGCATCGACATAGCCCATGTGACCAATCCGGACGACAGCGCCTTGTAAGCTGTCCTGCCCGCCGGCCGCGATTACCCCCGCTGCTCCCATCAGCTTCTTGACCTTTTCCCCATCGATCCCCTCCGGCATCGCAATTGAGGTAATGCAATCACTGCGCGCAGCTTCGCAGGCAAAAAGTTCGAGGCCAAGGGCCTCTACTGCTCCGCGGGTCGCATTAGCTAGCTGTTGGTGACGTTTAAATACTTGGGGGAGGCCTTCCGCCTGTAGCATCTGCAGCGCAACATCCAGTCCTCGAATCAAAGAAACAGCTGGTGTATATGGATTTTGTGGCGGTTCCTTATGGTACGCGGCCAAATTGCGCTGATAGTCCCAATAAAATCTGGGGCACTTAGCCGTTTTGCCAGCAGCTACTGCTTTTGGGCTCGCTGCCAGAAAAGCCAAGCCTGGCGCTGTCATCAAGGCCTTTTGCGAAGCAGCGACGACAACATCAACTTTCCAGTTGTCCATCTGCAAGTCTAAAGCACCCATCGAACTGACGGCGTCGACAACATACAGTGCCTCCGTCCGGTTCACCAATTCAGCGACAGCCCGGATATCGTTCATCGCTCCCGTTGAAGTCTCATTGTGGGTAATCAATACCCCCTTATATGACTTTAGCTCAAGACAAGAGCTTACCGCTGCCAAATCAACGCATTGTCCCCAGGGGACCGACAATTTTTCCACATCCAGTCCATAAGCCGCGGCTATCGACGCAAAGCGATCACCAAAAACCCCGATACTGATAGCCAATACTTTGTCCCCCGGTGAAAAGAAATTGGCGATTGCGGCTTCCATCGCTCCGGTTCCGGCACTGGGGTAAGTAAGGACCGGCTCTTTCGTCTGGAAAACATACTGCAACCCCTGACAAACCCGACTAAAAACTTCGCTGTATTCCGCTGTTCGATGATGAATCATCGGCTGAGCTTCCGCCGCCATCACTGCGGATGGAACCATCGTCGGTCCCGGTGTCATTAGTATCCCTGCTTTTTTCTTAATCAACGTCTAGCCCTCCTCAAGCTCTCCGGCGCCATCGCCGGACTCATCCATACCCGACTGCAGCTACAGTGCACCAATGCCGGGCATTTTAAAAAATATTACAAAAAACCGCCCTAGGTCATTGCCAAGGGCGGATATCGTCGCGGTGCCACCTTGTTTCATTGTGCCGCTAAATCAAGGCACAACCTCATCCGACGGTAACGGCGTCAGCCGGGGCAAGTCATCCCTGCCAGCTCCGGGGTGGAACAGAATCTTCCGGTATCGGCTTGCACCTGCCGCCGACTCTCTAAAACCTTATCAATCCATCTTCCCCATCATCGCATTCATATATTCACTAGATATTACACTCATGTGAAAAAGATGTCAAGGTACTGGCGGCAAATTCTCCGCTATAAAGTGTGAAATAATCTTAAATATTTTTTCGAAAATTGTTTGCTGTTAGACTAGTAGGCGACGATTAATTGCTGGAT
>CAZWXO010000099.1:3659-8674 GCA_964637885.1 uncultured bacterium | reverse complement strand
TTGACTGATCATCTTTCCATCGGCTTGACGACAAAATCCAAGGCTCCGTATTCCAAAGCCTGCAGCGTAATTTCCCCGTTTTCACCACCGCTGCCGCTGACCATAATCACCGCCGGGGCCACCGGGCGGGCTTTGAGAATCCGCAGCAGATCCAGACCGCCCATCCCCGGCATAACGTTATCCAGCAGGACTACATCGTATTCGTGCTGGTCCATTTTCTCCAGGGCAATCTCGGCGCTGGAAGCGACGTGGACCAGCCCTACTCCTGTTAGAGGAGTGACCGCCTCGGTCAGGATGCGACGATAGACAATCGTATCATCGACGATCAGTACCCGTAAATCAGCCATCAAAACACCTACTTTATATCGTAAATTCCTGCATCAGCCGATCCAGCTCTGCCGCCACACGAGCCAGTTCTTCTGCTGCCTCGCTCGTCTGCCGGGCCCCTTCACTGGTCTCGCCGGCTGCCTGGGAAATCTCCGCGATGTTCCGGGCGATCTCCGTCGCCCCTTGAGAAATCTCGTTAGAAGAGCGGGCGACGCCAGCCATCCGGGTCGAAGCCTGATCCGTATTCTCGGCTACCTCCCGGGAAGCGACAGACAGCTCCGCCGCCGAACGGGCGATCTCTTGGACGCCCTTCTCCGCTTCGCCGGCGCTGCGGGAAATATCAGTGAAATGACTGGACAGTTCGGCGATCTCCCCGCTGATGACGTTGACCTTCTCCGCTGCCGTCACTACCGCTCCGGAAATATCTCCGACGGTAGCTGTTTGCTGGGTCACTGCGGCAGCGATGGTGTTGGTGATTTCCCCGATTTCATCGATGACCGTCGCGATGACCCCGACGGCCTGGACCGCCCCGCCCATGTTTTCCTGCATCGTCTCGATTTGCTGACTGATCTCCTCGGTCGCCTCGGCCGTCTGCCGGGCCAGTTCCTTTCGCAATTACTGCTGACCTCGTTGAGGGATAAATTGATTTCCTTGATTGCCGTCGCCACCGAGCCCACCGAGTGGCTGACGCTCTGGGCCGAACCGGCCACGTTCTCCATCTTCGTCGAGGCCGCCGCAATCACCCTGCTGACATCCGTCACGCCCGTCGCGCTCTGCTCCGAGGCGGCAGCGGTGGTCCGAATCGTTCCCGACATCTCCTCGACAGCCGAGGCGATGACGTTGATATTCTCACTGGTTTCCCCGGAAATCTGCGCCGTGCTGCTGATGCTGGCCGTTATTTCCTCCACCGCCGCGCTGGCGACAGCTGTCTGCTCGCTCATCTGTTCGCTGCGGCCACGCATCCCCTCGGCAATCTGCAGCAGGCCCGTCGCCGATTCCTTGAGGGCGTCAGTCGTCGTCTTGATTTGCGCCGCCATCGCCTGCGCCTGCCGCCGGGCCGACATGATCGCCGTCTGGTCGACGATTACTTCTAGGGCTCCGATAATATTTCCTTGACGATCCTTGATTGGAGCGCCGGTGTACTTGATATCAAGATCCATCCCCATCGGATGGGCATCTGCCTCGCTGGTGCTCTTTTGATTATCCGCCATCGCCCGGGCGCAAGCGCAATTAGGGGTGCGGCAGTCCGAAGTTTGGAATTGCTCGTAGCATTTGTGTCCCGCCAACTGCTGCGCGTCCTGCCCCAGCAAAGCCTGTCCCGCCCCGTTCATGTAACGAATCCCGTAGTCTTTATCAATAATCATCACAGGTAAAGGCAGGTTTTCAAAATGTCCGACCAAGGTGGCGACAACCTCGTTGACTCCACTCACCAGACGAGCGAACTCTCCGCCATGTTTGGCGGCGTCGGCCCGGACATCCAGTTGCCCGGCAATCGCCGCGTCGGCGACAGCATCGACATCCTCCACCATCGTCTGGACAGTCCCGCTCAAATCCTCGACAGCGACCTGCAGCTTGCCAATCTCTCCACCATAGCGGACAGCGGATTTTTCCGGAATCTCGCCCCGGGCAATACGCGTGATAATTCCGACCATGTAATCTAAAGGCCGCAAACTAACGGCAATAACCAGCCACAAGAGGACGATTCCGAGCAGGATCGCGACACCGCTGACCCAGGCGATTGTCCGGACCATCCCCCGTACCGGAGCCAGGGCCGCTTCCTCCTCGTAAGTGATCGCCATTGTCCAGCCTAGGCCCCGGTAGTCGCCATAGCCCGCCATCGGGGCGTAAGCGACCATCTTATAGACGCCTTCGAAACTGTAAGTTTCCACTGCGGTTTCCCGATTAACCATCCGCTCGGCAACTTCCTTCAAATCACCTTCCTGCTCCAAAAGGTTGAGTTCGCCGATGCGCTCCTTATCTTGATTCCAAAGGACAAATCCTTCCGGATGCACGATATAGGGATAGCTTCCGGCCGCACCCCGGTCCTTGTAATCCTCATAGACAGGCGTCAAGACCTCATCCATCAGTTTCATGATATTGACGCGGCCGTTGATGACCCCGATAAGCCGGCCATCGGCGCTAAAAACCGGAGTAGTGACGACCACCAGATAAACACCGTAATCGATGCTCATCCGCGCCTCGTAATACAGGTTGCGGCTCTTGACAGTCTCGATGAACCAATTAGTGTCGGCGTAATTATCCCGCACCTCGGTCCCCGAGCTGGCCACCGGGGCCCCCTCGGCATCCACCAGCAAGAAATCATAATAGGCCTCGCCAAAGCTGGCCTGAAAAGCCTCCAGCACCACTTTCTTGTCATCGTCCGATGCCACCGTGCTCCGCAGCCGCGGGTCATTGGCCATCAACTGCACATTGCTGACCCGCTCCGCCATGCTCCGGTCGATCATCGCTCCCAAATCCTTATTGGTAACCGCCAGCTCGTGTTTAATCTCCTCGAGAATCGCATTGCTCGCTGTCCGTTGCGCGATATATGCGACGCAGACGATAGCGAGGAGCATCACCACAGCTCCCGCCAAGGCAATCTTGACTTTTAAGCTTGCAAAATCCAGTTTCATTCAGCAACATCTCCTTTATTTCTCATCTAGAATCCTCATTTTCATCGTTATGGTTAGGGCTGACTGTGCCGCAGCTTGTCGACATCGAGGATCAAGAGCAGATTGGCCTCCAGCCTGGCGACTTTTCGCACCATCCCCCGATCCATCCCCCCCAGGTTAGCCGGGGGTGGCTCGCAGAGGCTTTCTTCCACCTCCACCACGTCCCCGGGCTGATCGATAACAAAGCCGACCTGGCTGGTATCGCCGCCTCCCCAGGATTTGAGAACGACACATCCCTTGGCCATTCCCACCTCTCCTGTATTTAAAGGCTTGGCTTCCTCCCCGGAGAGCAGGTAGTTCAGGTCAAGGAGGCTGACGACCTGGCCACGGAGATTGAGCAGGCCAACCACCTCCGGAGGCGCCCCCGGCACCACCGTGTACTCGACCCGTCGGTTCATCTCTTTGACGCGGGTGATATCCACCCCTAGATAGCGATCGTTGAGATAAAAGCTTAATAGTGTTTCGCTCAAACCGCCTCACGCCCCCTTTCTGCCAGCAATTTAACCTTTTCTAAAAAGGAAATCTTGTTCAGCTTGGATTCGTAATAGTCGTACCCCGATTCCAAGCCCGCTTTAATCTGGCTGTCCGTGCTCAGGGTAGTGACCGCCATCGCCGGCATCCAGCATAACTCCCGGTCGGCCCGGACGGTCTTGATTAATTCGATTCCGTCCATCACCGGCATCTCGATGTCGCTGACAATCAAATCGATCTTGTGATCCCGCAGCATCTCCATCGCTTCTTTACCGTTGGCCGCCGCCACTACTTCGTAGCCGGCGCTCTCCAGGTAGTCCCGCTCCATCCGGGCGAAAAACGGCGTATCCTCGACGACCAGGACACGGCGTCCGTCCCCCTGCTGGGGCCGCAGCTCGGCATCCCGATAGTCTTCCGGCGCTACCAGCTCCAGCAAATCGAAAATATTGAGGAACAAAACGAGACGTCCCTTGATGATGGCCGACCCCAAAAGGCCCTTGGCCTTGATGCTCTCCGCGTCTAGCTGGACGGTGCTCTCCATGCTGTCCTCGATCTGACGGATGAGAAGCCCGGTGGGCCGCTTGACATGCTTAGGGATGATGACATACATCCTCCCCGCACCCTCCGCCCCCTTGGTAACGGGCAGGTAAAGCTCCGGCCGCACCACCCGCAGGGCTTCGCCCCGAAACTGAATATACTCCCGGTCGCCAATCCGCTCGATGCGCTCCGGCTGCACCTCTTCCACCCGGGCAATCATCCCCATATCGAGGGCAAAGATCTCTTCCCCCGAGCATTTGAAGAGCAACACATTCTGCCGCTCGAAATTATCCCCCGCAACCGCCTCTGTCTGCTGGAGTTGCTGCAAATGCTCTTCCAAAAAGCGCAGACCGGCCATGGACAAGATCCTGTCGGCATCGAGAATCAAGGCAACCTTGCCGTCACCCATGATTGTGATTCCGGAGTAGGCGTGACAGCTGCGCAGGTAGGCCGGCAAAGGCTTGACGAGAATCTCTTCATCGTCATGCACCCGGTCGACAAGAACACCGAACTGGCGGGACCCGCTTTTAAGCACCAGAATCCGGCTGATTCCAGCCCCGCGGGCTTCCCGCCGATCATCCAGGGAGACAACCTTGCCCGCCGTGTCCGCCGCCGGCTCTTTTTGCCAGACGACTTCCGCCAAATCCACCAGTGGCAGCAGGTGGCCCCGCAGCCGCAAGACGGGTGCGCCCATGATGTACTCGATGCGCCGGTCCGTATCGCCGGCCTTGACCCGGACCATCTCCTGCAGATTAATCCGAGGCAGGGCAAAACGCTGCCCTTTGATTTCAATAATCAGCGACGAGATGATCGCCACCGTCAGGGGCAAGGTCAAGCGAAAGGTGCTCCCCTTACCTGGAGTGCTGAGGACACTGACCGTGCCGCTCAGTTTTTCCACATTCGTCTTGACCACGTCCATCCCGACACCCCGGCCCGAAAGATCACTCAGGCTTTCCGCCGTAGAGAACCCGGGGCGAAACACCAGCTCGACAGCTTCCTGATCCGAGA
>CAZWXO010000099.1:3061-3649 GCA_964637885.1 uncultured bacterium | reverse complement strand
CGAGATTTCCCCGAACTCCTCTTCGCTGATCAAGCCCTTGCTCCACGCCTTCTCCTTGATCTTCTGCGGGTCGATGCCCCGGCCGTCGTCGACGATATCGATATTGACCTGGCCCCCTTCGTGGTAGGCCCGGAGAATAACGCTACCATGACGATTCTTTCCCTGGGCCTCCCGCTGCTCCGGCAATTCCAGACCATGGTCGAGGGAATTACGCACCAGATGAGTCAAGGGGTCCGCCAACGCCTCAATAATCGATTTGTCCAGCTCCACCTCGGCACCCTCGATCTTCAGCTCGACTTCCTTGCCCAGTTGCTTGGAGATTTCCCGGCACACCCGGGGAAATTTGTTAAACACATTTCCTACCGGCTGCATCCGCGTCTGCATCACTTTGCCTTGCATCTCCGTCGTCAAGGAATCGATGTTTTGCAAGACAGCGTCAAGGCCGGTGATCTGTTTGCGCTGCCCCTCCAGGAGGCGGAGCAGCTGGTTGCGCCCCAACACCATTTCACTGGCCAGATTGAGCAGATTGTCCAGCAGCCCGACACTGACCTTGATGCTATCCTCCCGATGCCGCTCACCGCCTTCACC
>CAZWXO010000099.1:0-3041 GCA_964637885.1 uncultured bacterium | reverse complement strand
TCCGGCCCTAGCCATCTCCGCCGCCGGCGGCTCCTTAGCTACTACTGTGGCTCCTTCGATAGCGGCCACAGCCGGGGCAGATTCTACCAACGTCGGGGCAGCTTCCTCCCCTGCCTCGACGGCTATGGCGACACTCTCTGCCGGAGGGACGCCCGCGGATCCTTGTTCCTCGGCCATGGCCACCTCGCCAAGAGGCATTTCTATGAGATTGGCCCCGGGAACACGCAGTGCCTTCACCGCTAAATCCGCTTCGAGAACCGTGGTGAAGGTGAAATTCACATAAATCTGCGCCCCCAAAAAAGCATCCAAACCGCCAATTTCGCTGGTATCGCTTTCACAGGCGATGAAATTCCCGATTGACTGGAGCCGCCGAAAAAACTGGACAGGGCTGACGCCGTTTTTCTCCAGATCCTCGGTCAAGCTCACCCGCAACTGGTAGATGCGGTGGCCGTGGCGCAGCGCCTCCTGGAGGATGACTGCCGAACCCCGGTCAAGGCCCGGTAAAATCCGGGCAATCCTTTGCTCTTGCTGGAGCGTCAGGGTAGCGCCAGCCTCGATGGCGGCCTCGTCCTGAGGAGCGGCCCCGCCTTTTGCTGCCGGACCTGCTTCCCCTTGAAGCAAGGCTTCGATGGCGGCGACGTGGGCATCAATCACCACTTCCTCTTGCCGGTGAACATCATCGATCATCGCCTTCAAACAGTCGTTGGCCTGCAGCATCACGTCGATAATCGTCGTATTGACTTGCATGGCGCCGCTGCGGATTTCGCCAAAAAGATTTTCCATAGTGTGTGCCAGGCGGACAATGTTAGCTAAAGCAAAAAAACCGGCTGTCCCTTTAATACTGTGGACTGCCCGAAAAATCGCATTGATTCCATCGTCGCTGATCTCGCCGGCCTCCATGGCGAGCAGCTCTTTTTCCACCCGCTCCACATGAGTCACCGCTTCTTCAACAAATTCCAGAATAAAGTCGTCGCTTTCGATCATTGGAATCATCCTCCTTCCCCGACGTCAGCCTTCACCGCTGGCTGACAGGAAAAACCTGGTCCAGTTTCATCAGGACACATAAATTATACATGTCCGCACTCAGCCCCCGCAAACTAAAGCCCAGGCCCGCCTGAGAAGCAGTCTTATAGAGGGCGACGACAAAGGAGATCCCCCGGCTGTCGATAAATTCGATTTCACTGGCGTCTAGGGCGATATCCGTCAACTCTTCGCCTCCGTTTTTCAGCAACAGGCGCGCTTCTTCGGCCAGCGCCTCCACCCGGCTTGCTACCAAATCCTCCTTGAGAACGAGAATCGCCTCGTTCCCCTTAATCTGCGTCCGCAATCCCACCACACCCCTTTTTCTCGATCTTTGACCGCTCCAGCCGCGCCGTGACCCGGCTGCCCTCCCACTGCAAAGTCCAGCCCAGTTGCGCGATTGTCCGCAGCCCCCGCCGGCGCTCAGCGCCATTGTCGATATCGCCGGCTCCGTCGCCGAAGGAACAGGCCCCTGCCAGCACATCGGCAACGACCGGGCCCAGCCCCGTCCCCTCATCTGTGGCGCTAAGCTGCAGCACCTCCGCCGAAGCGACAATCTCCAGTATAATCTGCTTGTGCCGATCACAGTGGTTGCCGTGCTCGACAGCGTTATTTAGGAGTTCCCGCAAAACAAAATCTGTCCGAAAGAGCAAACAGGATTCGCTGATTCCCGCCTCGCTGGCGAGATACTGCTGGACCACTCTTGCTACCTCGTCCACAGCCCCGAAGTCCGATTTCAGCACAATTCTCATCCTTTATCCCCCAAGCTCTCCATGCTAATCCTCTCCTAGGCCTGCAAATGCCTTCGCCACAGCAGCCTCCTCACGGCCAGGCAGGTCGCCGGCCTTGGCGCGCTGCCCGGCAGCATCGGTAATAATCTGATGGTAAGCACAGCCATAGGGCACCGTCTGAAGGATTTGTCGATAAACTGCCTGCTCCATAGTTTCACCTCGTCTTTATCGCCTCATGCCCTTCCATTCCCATGCCTTCTCCAATTATATTCGCCATTTCTCCCAAAATATCCTGCCCCCTTCGACTTGTTTTTTCCATCGTACTACAACTAATTTCACTCTTTTATTGACAGCCCTTCTCCGTAAGACTATGCTGTTTTAGGCTGACAAGACTATTGTAGCCGAACATCCTTGATGATATCTAGCTCTTTTTTCTCATAATTTAAGCTAGGAGGAATACCCATGTCCGGGTTTATGCTGCACAAATTACTCCTCGAACAATCCTGTGATCCGATTATTTGTGTAGATCAAATCTGTAAAAATGGCGTCATTGACGGCCAGCGCCGACGTGTTTGTCATCATCCAACGGATTTACGCCATGATGGCAGAAGAAAAACCCGGAGCACTGGAAATTTCTATCTCCTTTGGCTATGAAACAAAAACCGATGCCAGCGAAAATATCGATGAACTGCTAAAACGCGTCGAAGACAAAATGTATCGGCGCAAACTATACGAAAGCTCCCGCATCCGGAAATCGGCTATCGCATCTTGAGCACTGCCCGGGAATTCTCCGAGATTGCCGACTACATTTTGGAGCATTAGAAAAAATGGGACGGGAATGGCTATCCCCCCAAGACCTCCGGAGAAAAGAAATCTGTCTGCAGGCCCGCATTATCGCCGTCGCCGATGCCTTTGACGCCATGAATAGCAATCGATACGAAATACTACGCACAAAAGCTGACGATCATCATCAAAAACCGCTTTAGCGGTGAGATTCTCTTTGGCGATGACGGATTCCCCGTCGCCCAGGAAGCGGACCATGGCCCCGGCATCCGATCAATCCTTTCTATCGCAAAAAAATACAAGGCTTACACCAGCTGTTCCAGCGAGGAGCAATGGTTTACGATGACATTTTTATTTGCCGATACGAGGCTTTCCCCCTAGCTATTTAAAAAAAGTGAGGAATTATACCAATAATTCTCCTCGCAATTGTCAATCGTCAACCCTTTACTTTTAATTAAAGCTCCGCGCATTTTCTCTCTTTTCAATTGTTCTGCATCAAAAAGTGCG
>CAZWXO010000098.1:6838-8801 GCA_964637885.1 uncultured bacterium | reverse complement strand
AGCCAAAGCAGACCACGGATGGTCTGTATTTGGCGACCCCAAGGACATAGGAAACCGGCGGCAGCCATTCTGCGAATTGTCCATCTTCACAGTGACTGTTCCCTCCATGAAGCGGCGATGTCTGACCTGGGTTTGTGTATAGTACACAGGGAGGAAAGTTGAGTTATTAATAGTCAAATGCTAACTGTAAAATTGTCGAACTATTTTCAGCGGTCGCGAGCTATTTTATTCTGAAGCCTATCCATTAAAAAAATTTTCCTGAGGAGGAATGAAAATGACAAGAAAAACACGCAAAAACTACCTCAATCAACTCTCTTTGCTAGCCCAGCGGCTTAACCCGATAAAATGGCGGTCTACCGCCCTAGCGCTAGCGCTGTGCATCAGCATCGTCCTCGCGCCCCTTGCCCCAGCCGGTGCCGACACTACCCTGCTGTGGGAGCGGCGCCAAGACGACCCTGTCGCCAAAGGGCTATTCTTATCGCGCATCGAGCGCTACACCCCCGATGGCCTCTTAAAAATCAATCTCCTAACGGCGGATCTCAGCGAGCCCGCCTTAAAAATCGAGGCTTTGATGCCGGAAACGATGGGGCTCCGAAAAAATATTCTCACCTTGGCAAGGGAGCAAAATGCCGCTGCTGCAATTAACGGTGATTTTTTTAACTACGGCAACTACCTAACCCCGATTGGTCCTGTAATTAAAGACGGTAAATTGCTGGCCAGCCCGATTCCGGCAACGGCAATGGCGACGGTGGCCCTGACCCAGGACCGCCAACCCCTGTTGCTGCCTTTTGCCTTTGGCGGCGCCCTGACGGCCATTAGCGGCCAGAGCATGCCTATCGACCGCATCAACAAAGTCAACGACGGCCTCAGCCTGACTCTTTTTGACCGCAACTGGGGAGCGCAGAGCCCGCAATCAATTTTGCATATCCCTAGCCTAACAGAGCTCGTCGTCGAGGGCGGGATTGTCAAGGATGTCCGCCTTGGCCAGCCTGGCGTGCCCATCCCCGAAAACGGTTATGTCGTCATGGGGCGAGAGACGGCTGGCACCTTCCTCCTGCAAAATTTCAAGATCGGTGATCCCGTCATCATCAATTACGACACCAACCCTTCGGCCAGCAAACTCAGCTTTGCCATGGGCACAGGGGCGATTATCCTGCAAAATGGTGGGGCCGCCAGCTTTGTCGATCGCGTTCCTGGCAAACACCCCCGTAGCGGGGTCGGTTTTTCCCAGGATGGCAAAACAATGTACGTCATCACCGTCGACGGACGGCAGTCCGGCAGCACCGGCGTCACTCAGCAGGAACTCGCCGCTCTGATGCGGGGCTACGGAGCCTGGACTGCCGCTAACCTTGACGGCGGTGGCTCCACCACTCTCGTTGCCAGGCGTATCGGCAACACTACCGCTGACTTGGTCAATTCGCCCTCAGGGAGTCTCCGCAATGTCCCCGTCGGCATCGGCTTTGGCATCGGCCAGCCCACTGGCAATCTAGCCGGGGTCAAGCTTTATACCTCCTCGCCCCTGATTCCACTAGGTGGCTCCCGCAACTTTAACTGCCGGGGATACGACGAGTACGGCAATCCTGTCACCTTAAAACCCTCGGACATCACTTGGAGCCTATCCGAGAACATCGCCACTGTCAGCTCCGGACGAGTCAAGGGAACTCAAAGCGGAACTGCCGTCTTGACTGCCAAGGTCGGCAGTATCAGCGACAGCATCAGCTTTCGAGTCACTGGCGCTCCTGTCCGCCTCTCGGCCACATCTGATCGTTTTGAGCTCGCCCCTGGCGGCACTACGACATTTGCCCTAACCGTCATCGATGCCGCGGGCTACCGTGCACCACTTGACAGCGCCGACGCCACAGCAACTCTAACTGGCATCAGTGGCAGCTTCAGCGGCACGACACTAACTGCCGGCAGCACAGCCGCCTCCGGAGCCATTGACTTTAAAGCGCTGGGCCTGACA
>CAZWXO010000098.1:0-6828 GCA_964637885.1 uncultured bacterium | reverse complement strand
CGGCGCGTCCTGGCTAAAATCAAGGGTGGTTGGCAGCAGGTCACCGACTTTGCTCCCCTGGGCGGGACCCTCGCCGTCCCCTACGACTTCACCGCCGGCACCGCCCCCAGCAGCCTGGCTCTCTCGGGCAAAGAATACACCTTGCCGACAGGAGCTCGGGGCATCGGCATGCGCATCATCGGCGATAATGCGATGGGTCACGGCCTCGGCTGCGTCGTGCGCAGCGGCGACGGCCTGGAAACGACCCTAACCCTGACGCACTCTATCGACTGGAGCGGCTCCAAGTTCGTCTACGCCGACTTACCCGCCGGAACCAAAGATCCAGTGACAATCAGCAAAATCATCGTCACTGTCGGCGTCAGCACGCCCCTCAACAAAAACACCATCAAAATTGAAGAAATTCTCTGCCAAAAGCAGCTAGGTTGGCGAGAAGGCCTGTTAAAAGAGGCGGCCCCGACCAAGCTGGTCGATCCCGCTGCCGTGGCCGAAAATGAATTGCCGGGCGATTTTCGCATCGCTGTCGTCGGCGATATTACCAATGCCGGTGCCACCGGTTACCTCAACCGTGCTGGACAAGCGATCATTGCCGGCCAGACTGATCTAACCCTCGTAGCCGGCGCGACTCTGCCTGAAGCTCTCGCTCAGCTTGGCCTCGCCACCGCACCTGTAAGCGGCGTTACGGCGCCAGCGGCCCTTACCCGGGACAATGTCAAAATCATCTTTCTTAAAGATACTCCCGGTGGACTATTCGCCGGCAAGTCACCCCGACAGTGGCAGTGGCTGGAAAAAGAAATGACTGCTGCCACCGCGCCCAACATCCTGATCGTCATGCAGCGCAGCACCAAGGCACTCCCCACTGTCAAAGAGGCTGAGATTTTCAAAGATTTTCTTGCCGAAAGTGCCGAAAGCAGTGGCCGCAATATCTGGGTAATCAGTGGTGGGCAAACAAATTTCACCTGGCAGATGGACCGTGGGGTGCGCTATCTTGGCACTAGTGGCACCAGCGATACTACCGGAGGCCACGTCCTTTTCATCGGAATCAAGGATGAGACTATCAAATATCATTTAAAATCTCTATAAATAATTTTGTGGCGGGGAAGGATTTTCCCGCCACAATCACGTATATACATAATGTTAAAGTATTTCCGGAGGAGGCGACATGCAAGTGCGGAAAAACCTCGTCGGCCACGATGCCCTCCAGCCATCCATAAACTCTTCCGGTGAAGTACCATCTATCCCTTTTTCCTGCTTGCTCGAAAATGATGACTGCTTGCGAAGCAAGCTGCTCATCGAGATTTCTTCCAGCTTTATCGATGCCCCGCTACAAGAAATCGATGGGCACATCCTGCGTAGCCTCCAGCGGGTTTGCAGTATCATGCAGCTTGACCGCGCCTATATCGACACCTACGACCGCCATCGCGATATCGAAGCGATGCTCTTTGAATGGGCCGACCGGGAAGACTTTCTCGAAAAAGAGACGCAGCTAAACCTGTCCCTGGCGGATTACCCTTGGTGGAAAGAAAAATTAACCGAAAATTCAATGTTTTCTTTCAGCGACCTTAGCGAGCTGCCCCTCGAGGCTGCTCAGGAAATTGCTTACTACAAGGCTAGTGGAATCGTTTCCAGTCTCGAGCTTAAGATGCGTTATGGAGGCAAAATCATTGGCTTTATCGGGTTTTGCAGCCTGACTGCTGCGCGAGAATGGCTCGAGGCTGATATTGCATTTTTGCGACTCTTGAGCGATATTCTTGCCGCAGCTCTGTATCGGCGTAATGCCGAAGAAAAGATTGCCAAAGACAACCTGCTCGAAAGTGCCTTGGTCGACATCTCGATGCGCTTCATCGCAATTCACACCGACGTCGTCGATACGGAGATCGTCGCATCCCTAGAAAAGGTTGCCAAGATAATCGACAGCAACCGCGCTTATTTTTATATCATGAACCCGACCAGCAATGTCATGGAGCTATCCCACGAGTTTTGTCGGCCCGGAATACCTTCCAAGGTTGGGCACACCCCCGTCGATGACTTGGACACCTATCCTTGGTGGAAGCAGAAGGCGAAAGAATTTGGACTGTTTTTTAATCGTCTCGTCGAGCTTCCGGACTACGCCCACCGGGAGAGAGAGTATTACCAGAGCGCCAACATCCATTCCAACATCGAAATCAACTGTTTTGCCGACGGTCGGCTGTTTGGCTTTTTAGGATTTGAATCCGTCGGAGGCGAAAGTACATGGGTTTTCGAGGATTTAAGAGCCATTCAGATTCTGGCCGAGGTCTTTGTCGGAGGGCTGAAGAAACGGGAATTACAGCAGAAGATCATCCACAGCGAAAAAATCCAAAGCTTTCTCTTGCAAATCGCCGCTTCCTTTGTTGAGTCCGAGCATCAGGACCTGGAAAAATGCATCATCGAGACTTTGAAATCGATTTGCCAGCTCACGGAAGCCGACCGCTGCTACGTTAACAGCTATGACCCCGCGACATTCCTTGAGCAGCTCAATTTCCAGTGGTGTCGCGACGCGAGTTACCAACTAGCGCACGGAGACGACAACGATCTCCGGGATTACCCTTGGTGGATGTCAAAGATGCAGGAAGGCGACATCGTCATTATCGATTCCCTCGAGGATCTGCCCTTGCTCGCCAACAACGAAAAAAACAATTTGTCCGGACAAGGAGTCAAGTCAGCTTTGGAAGTCAATCTCTACCACCATCACCAGGTAGTCGGTTTTTTTGGTGTCGAAACAATGCTCGAAGAAAAACACTGGAGCGAGACAGACAAACATCTGATTAAAATCTGCGGTGAACTTTTATCAGGCGCGTTAATGCGCAAGGCCATTGAGGACGATTTACTTCTAGAGCGAGCTGAGCTCGAGCACAAAGTCGAAGAACGCACGATGGATTTAATGGCGATGAACGAGGAGCTGACCGCCACCAATCAAGAGATCGCCAGCACCCTCGAGCAGCTTCAGCTTACCCAGGCCGAGCTGGTCCAAGCCGAAAAGATGGCCTCCCTTGGGAGTCTGGTCGCCGGGATCGCCCATGAAATCAACACACCTATTGGCGTCGGCGTCACTCTAGCCACCAGCCTCAGCGACCAAACCAGGCACGTCGTCGATTTATTTCAAAACAGCACCCTGACCCGCCGCGATTTCCAGCATTATCTGGATGACTGCCTCGAGGCGACGGACATGATTTACCGCAACCTTTACCGGGCAGCGGAAATGATTCGCAGCTTCAAACAAGTTTCGGTGGATCAATCCACGGAAGAGCGGCGGCGTTTTAATGTCAAGGAATATATCAATGAAATTCTGCTCAGCCTGCACCCCAAACTCAAAAAAACCATGCTGCAAGTTGAAGTCAACTGTCCCGAGAAACTCCGTATCTACAGCTTCCCCGGTGCCTACGCCCAGATTCTGACCAATCTAATTATGAACTCGCTGCTCCACGCCTACGATGCGGAGACAGCTGGAACGATTAGAATCACCGTCGAGGGCGACGCCTCAGATTTGACTATGCGCTACAGCGATGACGGCAAAGGGATGCCCCCGGAAATCTTAGAACGGATTTTTGACCCTTTCTTCACCACCAAGCGCGGCCAGGGTGGTACGGGACTCGGGCTACATATCGTGTACAACCTCGTCACCCTCAAACTGGGCGGCAGCATCACCTGTGAAAGCAAGATCGGGCAGGGCACCAGCTTTGTGATCAAAACGCACGTGCGGGAGGAATAGTTGATGAGCATCGAGAACGAACTTCTTTTTCCAGATGACACAACAAAAGGTTCGGATCCGCTCCTTCCGGATCCCTTTTCAGCGCCGCCATGGAAAATACTGGTAGTCGACGACGAGCACGAGGTTCAGCAATCCACCCTCTTTACCCTCAAGCATCTTGTCTTTCTTGAGCGCCCTCTTCGCTTTTTTTCCGCCTACTCCGCCGAGGAGGCAAAGGAAATTTTGGGACAGCACCCCGACATCGCCGTAATCCTTCTCGACGTCGTCATGGAGCAGGAAAATTCCGGCTTGCTGCTAGTCAAGCATATCCGCGAGAAACTGCAAAATCGCTTGGTAAGGATTATTTTACGTACCGGCCAACCAGGACAGGCCCCCGAGCAGGAAGTCATTCTCGACTACGACATCAACGATTACCGCGAAAAAACCGAGTTAACAAGCCGCAAGCTGCACACCAGCGTCATCAGCGCTTTGCGGTCTTTTCATTCCCTGCAAGCTATCGCTGGTAATCTTAGCGGGCTGGAGATGATTCTGGGCTCTTTGCACAACCTCCATGAGATTCAGTCCATCGACAAACTCGCCGCAGCCGCCCTGAATCAGCTAATCGCTATTTTACACCTGCAACCTGATATACAGGTCGGACGCATCGCCGGCTTCGCCGCGTCCGGGCGCAGCCTGGAGGACTTTCGCATCCTCGCCGCTAACGGTGATTACCAGCAATACATTGGCAGACTGCTTTGGGATCGGCTTCCCCCTGACCAACAGCACAAGCTTTCCCGAGCCATTCTCGAAAAAAGAAGTATCTTTTTCGAAGATAGCTTCGTCGTCTATTCCTGCATCCCTCACGGTGCGGAAAGCCTGATCTATCTCGAAGGATTGCCCTCCATCACGGGCGTCGAGCGTAAATTGGTGGAGATTTTCTGCCTCAATACCTCCACTGCCTTTGACAATGTCTATCTCTATCACGAAATCGAGGACACCCAAAAGGAAATCCTCTTCATGCTAGGGGAAGTCGCCGAGCGCCGCTCCCGGGAGACCGGGCAACACGTCAAGCGGGTCGCGGAGTATGCCCGCCTGCTGGCCTTCCATCTAGGCCTAAGCCACGGCGAGCAAGAATTAATCTGGCTGGCCAGTCCGACTCACGACATCGGCAAGCTGGCCGTCCCCGATGCCATCCTCAACAAACCTGGGCGGTTGACCGCCGCCGAATTCGATATCATCAAGCAACACACCCTTGCCGGATACGAAATGCTACGTAAAGCCGAGCACTCGATCTTACGCGCCGGCGCCATTATCGCCCTGGAGCACCACGAACACTGGGATGGCAACGGCTACCCCGACATGAAAAAAAGCGAGCAAATCCATATTTTCGCTCGCATCACTGCCATCGCTGATGTTTTTGACGCCCTGAGTCATGACCGCGTTTATAAAACAGCCTGGCCCTTAGCTGATGTTCTGTCCTACCTCCGCGAACAGAGCGGCAAACAATTCGATCCCCATATCGTCGGCATCTTCCTTAACATTCTACCGGAAATTCTCCGCATCAAGGATAGCAACCCCAACAAATAATCTACTATACCTAAATTTACTAGACCATCCAGCCCTTCTACCCCGTCAAGTGGTCCTCGGAGAGAAAGGTCCCTTTAGGAAGGGTGCACTTTAGCCGCCGGCCCAGGTAACGCGGTAAATCCGTCGCCGGAATCCCGGTTCCTGGTTTGCGGAACACCACATCGTCCACCGTCAGCAGCTCCCCTTCCACCAAATCTTTGGCAGCGACCAGACTCTTGCTAAAAATCCCCCGGGTTTCACTGTTCTCCCGCGCCATCTTATCCTTGTCCACGGGATGGGCCAGGATTGTTTCGATTTGCCGCATCCCCTCCACCATCTGCCGCAACTCCCCTGTCGTCACCGAGGAAGCCACATCAGGGCCGAACATCTCCCGACTCATCGTCACGTGAACCTCTAACAATTGACAGCCCTTGACAACTGCCGCCAGCCCCGGCCAAATCGTCCCAGAATGGTCCGAGAGTCCCACCGGACAGGCGTAGCGCTCCTTATATAGCTCCAGCATATTGAGCCCGATTTTTTCCGGCGGACATGGATACGCCGTCGTACACTGCATCACGGCAAAAGGAACGCAGACATCACAGGCCCGTTGCACGAGGCGGTCTGTCTCCGCCAGCGGACTCATGCCGCTGGAAATAAGTAGGGGTAAGCCCGTCCCCAACATATAAGCGACCAAAGCCGGATCCGAAGTTTCCCCCGAGGCTAGCTTCCACGCCGGCACCCCGATGGCCGTCAAAAGAACGCAGGCCTCCGCCGAAAAAGGCGAGCTCAGAAAAATGAGGCCCTTTGCGTCCGCATGCTCCTTCAGCCCCACCCATTGCTCCTGAGTAAACTCCATTCGGCGCCAATAATCAAAGCGGCTGGCATCCTGAAAGGAAAAAGGAATCCGCCACGGCTCGGCAATCGAGCTCTCCGCTTCCGCAATATGCGTCTGAAATTTGACCGCGTCGGCCCCAGCTGCCGCGACTGCATCGATATAGGCGTGGGCCATCCCCAGGCTCCCGTCGTGGGATTGAGCGATCTCGGCGATCACCAGACATGGCTCCTTTGCCCCAATTTTTTTCTCTCCAATGGTAAAACCGTGATGTTCCCCGTCACCGCGAATCTCACAAACATCCTTGCGCAAAAAAACACCCCCGTCAAAATATCTCATCGAGGGATGGCCGCCGCCTTCCGGCGGTCCACCTTCGCCTGCGATCACATTTTTCCCCCTCTATAATAAACGAAAAAGCCGAAATGCACAAAAAATCATTAAAAAAGCACCCTCGGCTTCATCCTGCCGGTGGTGCTTTTTTTTCCTCGAGTATTTACTGCCATCTTGCATCCATCGAGTCCCCGTGTTAAAGAAGGCCCGGGTGCGCCCTCCTTGCTTTTTCTTTTCCAGCAAGGTCTGGGCCGCGAGTTTTTCCTGCTTTTTCATCGGTATCAATCCTCCCCAGTATAGCCTTCGCAACCGCTGGAGTTTTTCTGCGGGGCCTAGACTAGCGAGGCCTCAAATTAAAATCTAATGATTAACTCCACTTTCCCACCCAATACTA
>CAZWXO010000097.1:5348-8968 GCA_964637885.1 uncultured bacterium | reverse complement strand
AGGAAGGCAAGGATCCTTTTCGATGCAATTTCATCATTTTTTCTCCTTTTTATAATTCATTGCGGCTAAAGCTGGGCCGCCCGCAGATGATGCTGAGATTGCCGTTGCGGCAGCGCAAGGCATCGAGGAAGTTTTTTTCGACCGTGCTGTTTTTCAGGACGATTAGGTAGCTAAGTTCGTAGAGACTGCCCATGTTGGTTGTTTTTACTTTGATTAGCTCCCAGCGGCGCGTATGCCTCGCGAACAGATCGTCAAAGAGTCCGGCGTAATCAATATTTTCCGGAATGGAGATCTTCAGCTCTTTCTCGATTGTCTTCGGCTCACCGAAGCTTAATTTGTTGAGAATCACAGTCATAAGCCCGACAATGATAAGGAATAAAGCGGCCGCGGCGACTTGTCCGACTCCTGTCGCCAGACCAATAGCCATCGCAAAAAAAATGCTGCCGATGTCACGGGCACTGCCTGGAATCGAGCGGAAGCGGACAAGGCTGAACGCTCCCATGACGGCGACCCCGACCCCTAGATTGCCGTTGACAAGCATGATGACGAGTTGCACCATTGCCGGAAGCAGGGCCAGGGTTACGACAAAATTCTTACTGTAAATATTCCGGTACATATATAGGCAGGCGACTATCAGGCCCATGCACAACGATGCCAGTAGGGCAAGGAAAAGATCCTGTGTCGATCCGAGCTGATCCGAGGCCGCCATCATTAAATTATTAAGCACAACATGCTCCTCCTTGCTCATTTTTTTGGGGAAAAAGATGGTTTTGATAGCAGTATCCGTACTTCGAAAAAGAAGCGGGATAAACCGCATGATCCGACAGGCTGCGGCACAGCCACAGCGGGATGGCCACGGGGGTCTTGATTTCCATCAGCACAGCCTCTTGAGGCAGTAGCGGCTTTCCCCAGCAACCTTGGCTTAGATCTAAGACGCTGCGGCGGTAACGGATGTCGTGGTCAAAGGTGATTCTTAGGTCCGGATTGGTTTTTCCGATAAACGCCAGGCGCTTGTAAGCAATCATCACTTTGGGTTCGGGGCGGTAGCGGCTGAGGCACCAGCTAATTTCATCGGCGATTTGCTGATGATTGCTCGGGGGCCGGCGATAGCGGACAAAATGCATCGCCTCTCGGAGCGGAAGCTGAAAACGTCTTTTGTAGACAACTCCTTGGAATTTCTTCTTGATTTCAAAGGAAATCTCATCCTCTAGTTGGGGGGTGCCATAGCTGCGCAAGCGCAATTTTTCTTTATATAGCGGCTTTTCCATGGAATTGCGGACGAGCTGGTAATCCGGCGTATCCAGATAAATGTTGGATATGGAATAAAGTCCATATTGATCGGCCGTCATTTGCTCTTGCATCAGGGACAAGATTTCACTATATTGTTGGCGAGTTAAGATGTATTTTTTTTCGTAGCGCTGAAAAACATCCAGATATGTTGGCATTGATTTTTCTCCTTTCGTGTCGCGGTATTGCTTGATTGACTTAATGATAGGTGATGAAGCTGAAAATAGTCTGAAAAAGTTCTTTCAGGTTATTTTCAGGTAGATGTGTTAAATTTGTAGCTGGATGATTGGGGCTAGCCTCGCCCAAGGCGCTAGCCCGGCCCAGAGGAGGAGCATCGCGATGCAGGTTTTGGTTGTGGAGGATGAAAAACGGTTAGCCGAGGCTTTGGTGGAGATATTAAGTCGAGAAAAGTATCTGGTCGATCAGGTACACGATGGGGCGAGCGGTCTGGCCTTTGCTGAAAGCGGCACTTACGACGTGATTGTGCTGGACGTGATGCTGCCACAGCTAAATGGTTTTGAAGTAGTGCGCCAGCTACGAGCCGGGAGGATTACCACGCCGGTGCTGCTGCTCACTGCCAAGGGAGAAATCGGTGACAAGGTGATGGGCCTTGACTGTGGGGCAGACGATTATATGACCAAGCCGTTTTCCCCGGAAGAATTTCTGGCGCGGATTCGCGCCTTGACGCGGCGGCAGGAAGGACTAGTCCTCGGACAGCTTAGCTTTGCTGATCTCGAGCTGCACCTGGATACATACCTCCTTTATTGCCGGGGGAAATCCGTCCGCCTAGGCTTTAAAGAATTTGAGGTACTGAAGCTGTTGATGGCCAATTCGTCGATGGTTGTTCCCAAGGAGGATATTATTGTTAAAGTTTGGGGAACGGAATCCGGGGCGGAGGATAATAACGTCGAGGCGTATGTTTCGTTTTTACGTAAAAAATTTAATTTTCTTGGTTCGGCGGTCAATATTGGCACTTTGCGGAAGGTTGGCTATCGATTGGAGACGGAAGTCAGATGATTAAGAATTTAAAATGGAAATTTATTTTGATAAACATGAGTCTGGTTAGCCTGGTTCTAGTGATAGTTTTCACTGCGATTGTATTTTTTAGTTTTCAAAGGATGCAAGAGGACAGCTACCGGGGCATGGTCCGTTTTGCCGATGCCGGGGGTAGTTTTGCGCCACCGCGGATGATCAGTAGCCAGCCACCCAAAAGGCCGACGCCGCTAATGCCGATGTTTTACGTCGAGCTCGATGCAGCCGGGCGTCAGCACACTGTCATCAGGGAGAATGTCGAGGTCGGAGAAGCTCTGATTGATGAGGTTGTCCTGCGGGCACTAGCCAAAGATGAGGAGCGGGGTATCTTGCATGACGTGCGGCTCTTTTTTTTAAAACAAGAAACTCCGGCGGGAGTGCGGATCGTTTTTGCTGACATGTCCCGGGAGCTCCAATCGCTGGTTAGCCTGGTGCGGAATCTGTTGGCCGTCGGGGTTGGCGGGCTCATCGCTTTCTTGGCAATCAGTGTGTTTTTGGCTGACTGGGCTTTGCGTCCGACGCAAAAGGCGTGGGAGCAGCAACAGCGTTTTGTCGCGGATGCTTCCCACGAGCTCAAAACCCCTTTGACAGTGATCTTGGCTAACTTGGGGATATTGTTGCATCACCAGGACGACACAATCCAGGGTCAGTTGAAATGGGTGGAGAATACCCAGGCCGAGGCTGAACGGATGAAAAATCTAATCGAGCAGTTACTCTTTTTGGCTAAAACCGACGCGGCCAAAGCTGCTACCACGCATCAGGCTCTCGACCTTAGCGGGATGTTGTGGAGCGCATTGCTGCCGTTTGAATCGGTGGCTTTTGAGCGAGGGCTGAGTATCGAAACCGATATTGAGCCGGGGATGGGTATAAGGGGCGACGAGGGGCAGCTGCGGCAGCTTGCAGCAATCCTGCTCGATAACGCGTTTAAGTATACCGAAGCGGGGGGCCGCGTCACCGTCAAAGCTGCTATCAAGGCAGAGATGGCCTGTCTGCGGGTGGCAAATACGGGTCAGCCGATTCCGGCAACGGATTTGCCGCATATTTTTAAGCGTTTTTACCGGGTCGACGATGCCCGTGACCGGGGTAGCGGGGGCTATGGGCTGGGGCTGGCAATCGCTAAAGCGCTTGTCGATGCCCATCAAGGGACAATCGAGGCTAAAAATAGCGACGTTGAGGGGACGGTTTTTACGGTCTGTCTTCCTCGAAAATAATTTGATGCAGCGGCTGACGACGATGAAGGGTGGCTGGCTACCAGTTTGCATTGTATGCAATCGATGTATACATCATATGGATTGCTGTGT
>CAZWXO010000097.1:0-5338 GCA_964637885.1 uncultured bacterium | reverse complement strand
GAGATAATGTAGAAAGCTGCCGGGATTGCATACAATCGATGTATACATCGCCAGCTTGGCTATGTTAAAATGATTTTTGGGTGGGAAACTGCCATGTATCAGCAAGAGAATCTTGGTTCAAATCATTTTATACAGGAGGATCTGGGCATGAAGATTGTCGCTGGCAAAGAGGCCATCCGTCAAGGCAAAGGGGTGGCGCAGATTTGGTATCCGGGTTAATTCCTTGACTAGATTTTACCTCTAAATTTACAAAAGGAGTGTGAACTAGATGGTATTTACGCGATTGGGCGATGGCTCGATTATCGACAGCTCAGAAGACGAAATCATGCGGGAGCTGGAAGCCGGCACGGAAGATGCGGCTGAGCGGGGCGAGATTCCCGTCCTATCTGGCGAGGAGCTTAAATATCTCCAGGAGATAATCTGCCGTAAAGGTAAATTTGTCGGTGTGGAGAAGGGCAATGAAATTATTATGACGGGGGATTCCCCCTCAATTGGGGCGGTGCCCCGGGGATTTATGGTTAACCGGATCCAGCTGCTGCAAACCTATGAACGGGTGCTGGGGATGGATAGCGCCGAGTCCGGGTTTATTGATTATAGCTACAAGACTGTCAAGAGCATCGCTTCAGAGGAAAGAGCGATTGTCGAGCAAGCTTCACATGTTTTGACAATCCCTTTGTTCTACGGAGCGATGCCAAATCTGGGGGCCTACAGCCGTCCTGACGGGCCCGCGCCAAACTGGGCCGAGCTGCTACCTCAGGGAAGAATCGCCGAGGCCAGGGAGGCCCAGGAAGAGGCGATCAAGTACTGTGTCGACGATCTTGTCTACGTTGCCAGCGAGGTATATGAAGGGGGCGCTTGCGGGATCGATTTTGACACCAGCGGGGCTTCCGGGGATGCTGATTTTTATGCCGCTCTCAAGGCGACCGAAATATTAAAAAAGAAATATCCCGACATCTGTATTGAGATGGGGATGGCGGGTGAGTTTGTGCTGGGGATGCACGGGGAACTGGAGTATGACGGCGTGCGTCTGGCGGGTCTGTATCCGCATCAGCAAGTTAAATTGGCTCAGAAGGCCGGTGTCACCATCTTTGGGCCGGTGGTTAATAATATCTCTAACGAAACCTTTGCCTTTAATCTGGCCCGCGCGGTCACTTTTTGCAAGGCAACGGGTGAGGCGTCGGATATCCCGGTGCACGCTAATGCGGGGCTGGGGGTCGGCGCTGTGACGACAGTCGAGGTTTTGCCGGTGGATATCACGAGCCGGGTTTCGGTGGCGATGGCAGAAGTCGCCAAAATGGATGGCTTGTAGGTAGGCTCAGGTGATCCTTGCGGCATGATTGCCAGCCACACACTCGCGTCGGGCATGGGCGGATTACGGACTGCCGGAGATCTGGTAGCACGTATGCAAATGACTCGAGGCATGCGCATCAATGAGGCTAAGCGATATGTTGCGGAAAAACTGAATGTATCTACTCTCGAACTGGCGGATGAGGTTTTGATGAATGAAATTCGTGAGGACATGAATATCGGGCGTGTCACGGCACCTCCTGGCAAGGCACGGGGGATTCAGGCGCAGATGAATATCGCCAAAGTCCTCGGGATTGAGATTAACTCGGTGAATCGTTTTAAGGCGATGATCGATTAAAAGTCCAATTAGAAGAAGCGGGAGGGATTTAAGATGGAATTTTTAGAATCCGCCAAACAGGCGGTTGTGGATATGAATGTCGAGAAGGCACTTGAAGTCGCTAATGCCGGCATTGCAGCCGGCGTTCCCCCAATGGATTTGATGACACAGGGCTTTATCCCCGGAATTATCAAGGTGGGAGATTTTTTTGAGCGGGGCAAAGTCTTTTTGCCAGAGCTGATCCGGGCCTCCGAGGTCATGGAGAAGGTCACGACGCTGATCAACCAGACGCTTCATGACGGCGACAGCCAAAAGGAAGGCATCGCTGTTATTGCAACAGTTAAGGGTGATGTGCACGACATCGGCAAATCGATTGTTGTTTCATTGTTCAAGGCTAACGGCATCGAAGTTTATGATATGGGGCGTGATATTCCTGTCGATGCCATCATCGCCAAGGCCAAGGAAATCAAAGCCGACGTTATTGGCACTAGCGCCCTTTTGACGACGACGATGCAGGAGCAGAAGTCCCTGGAAGAGGCCCTTAAAAAAGAAGGGATTCGCGACCAGTTTATTACGGTGGTCGGAGGGGCTCCTGTGACTGAAAGATGGGCCAAGCGCATTGGAGCCGATGTTTATGCAGAGAACGTTGTCGATGGCGTCAATAAGGTTTTAGCCAAGCTGCGGGAGCGCAACTAACAGCACAATTAATTTTTCCTGAAAACTCCAGGCCGCCGGCTCATGCCGGCGGCCTGATCTATAAAAAGAGCAGGCCTGGCGAAGGCCTGCTAAAAACCGGGGGCGTCTTAAGGATGAGTTAAGCAACGACAGAAGTTTCGAGTTGATAGTAATCGATGACAGCGGTAAAGAAGGCATCGATATTTTCCCATGGAGCTAGAGGAGGAATGTCGCAACCGGAGGAGATGACGAAGTTTCCATAGTCAGCGCATTCTTCTAGAAGATTCATTGTTTCCTGACGAACTGTTTCAGGGGAGCCGCCGCGGATAGTTCCGGCTGGGTCAATATTTCCCATGACGAGCTTATCGGCCGGCATTTTCTTTAAGATGTCAATAAGCTTAATGGCATTGCCAAAGTGATAAGCGGCGGAGCCAGTCGCTAAGATTTCATTGACTAATGGGACAGCGTTGCCACAGTTGTGGTAAATGATAATGAAATGTTCATCTTGGACAGCGTCAACGATTTGCTTGATGTACTGGGAAGAGAATTCTTGGCAAAGTCGCGGCGAAAGTAATCCGGCGACCGGCTCGGCGATGACGACGCCGTGAGCTCCGACAGCTTTATACTCTTTAATATAATCGATTAAGAAGCTGGTCGCCTTTTCTAGTACGGTGTGAACTAGCTCGGCGTCAGTGAAAAACTGAGTCATCATTTCGTTGATATCCAGCAGTCGCCCAGCGAGGGAAACGGGTCCGATGACGCCAGCGAAAACGGGGCGATCAGTAATCAGCTCGGCAGCTTGGGCAATCGCATCGATGTAGATGCCGGTCCGGGCAGACCTTGCTGCTGGAATCTCTAGAGCCTGGGCATCTTCGAGAGTTGTCAGCAGGCGGCCGATAACTGTCGGGACTTCGTCGTCAAAGAATCTCACTTCGGCACCAAAGGCTTCGCTCTCAACAGAGAGATCCATCATGCTGAGGGAGGCGGCAGTTTCGCAGCGGTCGGCAACAGCTTTCATCGTTTCGGCTTGCAGCCGGCTATTAGAAATGAGTTCAGGAACTGTGATGTCCATCAGGGAAATGCCTGGGAAGGATAGCACTGGCATAGGTTTCTTGACGCGATCAGCCTTAACGGATTCCATCCACTTGTTCATATCTCTTTTCATAATAATATTCCTCCTCGTTTTTTGCGGTTTTTCCGAATTATTTTTTGCGGATTAATTATTCGATGATGCCGTAAGCGGTGCTTGTTTCTTGTGATTTCGTCTCGGTGGTGATATAATGCATAAGATATATAATGGGTGATTTTTGTGCATTTTTTGTTTCTTAAAAATTGCCACTCATTTTCTTCAGGAACACTCGTTTTGTTATGATTCGCTTATGCTAGTCTCTGTGGGAGTCGAGGGCGCGATATGCCCTTTTTTGGTAGTTGCTCCGAAGATGTAATTGTGGTTTCACGGGCCGGCCCCCTTTCGGTAGGTTGTCTTCTTGTGTAGATAATAGCCCTTTTCTATGGGCATTTGTTGCATTATATTACGATTATTTGTATTATAATATTCTATTTTAGCTTTACTATTGACTAGCGAAGAATTTCTAATTCAGATACGGGGATTACCTTGCCGTGACTTTTACGGAACTTGGCTGGGGTAATCCCTATATTTTTGCGAAAAACTTTGGAAAAATAGCTTTGATCGAGGAATCCAACCAGAGAAGCAATATCTTTAATGGATAAGTCGACATTGAGGAGGAGGCGCATGCTTTTTTCGATACGTATCTGGTTCAAGTAATCGATGAAGTTGATTTTCATCTCGTCTTTAAAAACCCGGGAAAAATAATTCGGGCTTAGATGGACGGCATCGGCGACCTCTTCCAAGGTTATTTTTCGCATATAGTTATTTTTGATATAGTCGATGGATTTATGGATAAAGTCGGCGTTTTTCATGTCTCGATAGGTGTTGAGGTAGTTAAAAAACTGGTTGAAGATTTTGTTGACCCGGGAGGTAAAATCGTCGATGTTCTTTAGTTCGTTAATTTCCCCTAAATAGCGGTAATTCAGTTGTAAAATCTGCTCCTGGTCGATGCTGCTGTCGAGGACCGTGCGCGACAGCAGGACAAGGAGTTCGATGATGCGCGTTTTGATAAATTTCAGATCGGAACCGTTTTTAAAAAAGAGGTAGGCGATTATTTCGTTAAGAATTTTTTGTGCTTCTTGTTCGTTGCCTGTTTTGACAGCGAGGAGCAGTTCGGCTTCTTTCTCGAAGGGGTAAATACCTTCCTGCATTTTATCGTCTTCCAGGGTTTTTAAATGCTGGATATAGTCGGAGACCGAGGAGAGATTGCGCTGGTTTTCTTGTTCTTCCAGGTAGGTGAAGTGGCGGATATCCGATAGAAAGCAGGAAGTAATAAAGAGCATTTCCGAGAGACTAGTGACTTTGCCTGGCTCGACGCGGGAGGCGACAGTCAGGTAGTCGTACAACGTATTCCAGCTTTCCTTGGGTAGGCCATGCTTGTCGAATGTTTCTTCGATGACCTTCCAGTCCGGCTTCATCATGATGCGGGAGCCGGCGATAAAGGCCCCTGTCATCTGTCCGTCGACAGTGATAGGGGAGGCCCAGTTGACGAGGCCCAGGGGGCATAAAAAGATGTATTTCCCACCAAAACGCATGGCATCGTAAGCGGCGTGCACCCGGGCAACTCGGCAGATGGATTCACCGCTAGTGAGGCTCTCTTGGGCATTGGTGCAAAATTCACAGGCGCTGATGAACTTGGTGTCGAAGAGAATATTTCCCTCAGCATCGATGATAATACAGTTGGAATCGGTGGCTTTGCTATAGTGCATCACCGATTCGGTGGCCTTTTCCAAATCGAAGCTGACCTTGCGTTTTTCTTTCATCCATCTTCTCCTTGCAGCTGTTGTGATTAGTCTAGAGTTTAGCATATCAACCATTGGGCAACAATAGGATACGAGGGACGGTCCGAAGCCGATGAAAAAAGCCATTAGGCTTTTTTCGTTAACAATTCACAATTCACAATTCACAAT
>CAZWXO010000096.1:0-8999 GCA_964637885.1 uncultured bacterium | reverse complement strand
AAGGAGCCTATAATTTAAATTAATTCGAAGAAGAGGCGCGGTGCATAAATTTGCATCGCGCCTCTTTTTTTATGATTTTTTGTAGAAGAATCAAACCTGGTATTGTGAAAAAATGTATAAGATTTGCGAGGAAATAGTGTATAATGACCTATCAAACCTGCCAGCAAGATCCTCGTCGATACAGGGCCTTTGCCCTCAAGCCGGCTTCGTCGACTGTAGCCAGGTTATAGGAACTGCAGCCGACTAATTCGTGTCTTGCCGGAGTTGGCAAAACATTAATGAGGAGTGATGGACTTGCCTGCTAAGCCTCCGCAAAAACCGCTTAATTTAACGTATGGGGTGGACGATCGCCCACCACTGGTAACTTCTTTCATCTTAGCGATACAGCATTTGATGATTCTCGCCACAGCTCTTTTGTTTCCGGTGCTTCTTGTCAACAGTGTCGGAGGCAGTCCGACTCAAATGCAGGGACTTGTCAGTCTGACGATGATCGCAGGTGGGGTGGGAACTATTCTCCAGGCTCTTAAAAAAGGTCCGATCGGATCGGGATACCTTGCTCCGGAGGGGGGGAGCGAACCGTATCTGCCGGCTGCTTTTTTGGCCTTGCAGGTTGGTGGCTTTAATCTCCTTTTCGGGATGACCATCGCCGCGGGATTGTTTGGAGTCTTTATTTCCCGGTTTATCCAACGGTTGCGTTTTCTTTTTCCGCCGGAGGTGACTGGCGTCATCGTGTTTATGGTGGGAGCCAGCCTGATACCGATTACCTTGCGGCTTTTTTTTGGTGCGGACAATGAGTCGACGCTATTATCTCCCCTCAATTTAACGGTTGCGGCGATTTCCTTTGCGAGTATGGTTGGGGTTAATATCTGGGGGAAGGGGTCGATCCGTCAATATTGCTTGCTTTGTGGAATGATTGTCGGTTATATTCTGTCGTTTTTCTTCAGCTTATTTGCTCCCGACGCCTGGAGCGAATTGAGTCGCGCTCCTTTTATCGCGATTCCGCATTTGGTGCATACGGGCTGGTCATTTGATTTCAATTTGTTGCCGGCTTTTCTGATTGCTGCAGTTTGCGCTTCGCTAAAAGCAGTCGGCGATATCACTACCTGTCAGAAAATCAACGACGCCAATTGGAAGAGACCGGACATGAAGAATATTAGTCAGGGGATCCTGGCCGAAGGAATTAAAACTATTCTGGGAGGCCTGCTCGGCGGGCTGGCTCACACGACTTCGTCGGCAAATGTCGGACTTTCCGTGGCGACAGGGGCGACAAGCCGGTTCATTGCCTACATGGTGGGTGGGATTTTCATCTTCCTGGCCTTCTTTCCCAAGCTGGCGGTTATTTTTTCTGTCATGCCTGCCCCGGTGATGGGGGCACTTTTGGTTTTTTGTGTTTCTTTTATGATGCTTTCCGGGATTCAAATTTTTATGTCCCGGATGATGGACACTAGAAAGACGATCATTATCGGCACGTCGATTATCTTCGGCATCAGTGTCGATATGATGCCGGGCCTATATGTTGGAATTCCAAGCATGCTACAGCCGTTTTTTACTTCCTCCCTGACATTGGGGACTGTCGTAGCCTTGTTGTTAAATCTACTTTTTCGCCTGGGCATCGCACAGAAGAAAAAACTTGAGATGCTGGCAGGGGAGGACAACTCCCAAAAGATTTTTGATTTTATGGAAATCCAAGGGGGGCTTTGGGGGGCGCAACGGGAAGTTGTTTACCGTGCCTCTTCTTCGATGAGCGAATTCATGGAAACGGTAGCCTCTCTTGACCTGGCGCGCTCGCCAATCACTATGGAGGTCATGTTCGATGAGTTTAATCTTAACGTGGGCATTACTTATCAAGGGGTCTTGCTGGAGTTTCCCGATCAGCGCCCGACGGAGGCTCAACTGCTCGAAGATGACCATGCCTTTATCAAGCTGTCCGGATTTTTAATGCGACACTACGCCGATCAGATTAAGGCCACCCACAGTGGGGCGACTTGCCAGATTCTGTTTCATTTTGATCATTAGGAATGGGCAGATTACCTATGGAGTTGCCGCGCACAGTTTGCCTTAATGAGGCACTATCTGCCGGCAATGGTTTTTTATCGGAGAGGTCGGCCTTTGGGGCCGGTCTCTTTTTAAATCAGCATCCCGCGATTCTTTCCTGCTGGTGGCAAAGAGCATGGCGATATGGGATAATCTTTGCTAAGATGCTTGGGTTAAAAACTAACCACCAAGCGCCGATTACTCAATCGCAATATTGCTCTTATATAGGAGAGCAAAGCATTGGGCAAGCAAGATAAGAGCTGTGATACCACGTGATGATGCAAAAAATAACTATCTGGAGGGAGGGGATTGTGATGGATGATGCGGCACGACTGGAGAGGGCTTGCTACGAGATTGCGATGAAATATGCTGAGAGAGAGTCCATCAAACTATTTGGTCCTTCTAGCGTTTATCATAATTTATCCTGGGATGAGCGGATGCTGGCATTTTTCGAGCTCAGTTATCAAAACTTAAGGGTTCGTGTAGCGGATGGCACCTTTGTTCCCCAAAAAGAGGGGGAGGAATAAAGGGTTATTATGCTTTGTTTCGGGAAGAAAATATTGAAAAATGATGAGTAGGACGGGAGTGGTTTATTCTGGAGAGCTCCGGTATGGGAAAAGGCACCCTTAGGTTGCCGCAGATTGTAGCTTTGTATGTGGGTTCGGTGTTAGGTTCAGGAATTTTAATAATCCCGGGGATTGCCGCAGAAATATCGGGACCAGCTTCTTTAGAAGGCTGGGGCATCAGGGTTGTGTTGGTATTTCACATGCACTTGACGATGGGCTTTCTTTCCGCTCAATATCCTGACGTGGGCGGAGTTTCATTTTTTGTCACCAAGGCTTTTAATGCCAAGCTTGGCTCATTAATCGGTTGGTATTTTATGATGGCTGTCGTTGTCGGTGCTCCGGTTTTAGCTCTGACAGGGGCGGGGTATCTTTGTGCTGCTTTGGGTTTAGGTGATGCTTGGCGGCTGGCTATCGCGGCGGCCATCTTGTTCTTTGGAGTCTTGATTAATTACCTGGGCGTAAAACTAACCGGCCAGATGCAGATTGCCGTAGTCTTGACGACTCTACTTGTATTATTGGTAACGATTGCGGGCAGCTTGACTCGGATTGAGACCGCCAATTTTATTCCCTTTGCCCCCAACGGCTGGATCAGTGTCGGGACGACCTCGACGATTCTTTTTTGGTGCTTTATCGGATGGGAGGCAGTGACGAATATCTCCGGAGAGTTTCAAGATCCCAAGCGCGACGCTGTACGCGGAACAATTATCGCGGCGATTATCGTCAACGTTATATATTTCTTGACAGCCCTAGTTGTAGTCGGAACGAACAGCTACGGTCCCAAGCTTTCCGACGCTTCGTTAGTATTTATCATCAAGGACTCTTTCGGACCTAGCGGAGCGATTATTGCGGGCTTTGCTGCGCTTTTTATCTGTATTGCTCCTGCCATCGCCTATATCGGAGCAGCGGCTCGCTCAGGCTATGCTTTGGCTCAGAATGGCCTTGCCCCCATGTTTTTCTTAAAAACTTCAAAATTCAATTCCCCGGCAGGGGGGCTTATTTTTTTAATCTTCTGTTTTGTCGTCTTGCTATTTATTTTCAGTACGCGGATACTATCGATGGCGACCTTGATTCAATTGCCTAGTGCGGCTTTTATTCTGACTTATGTCGGAGGCTGTGTGGCCGGAATCAAGCTACTTAAAGGCAATCCTTTTGGTGTTTTTGTCAGTGGGGTGTCGCTGGTCTTGTCCGTCGGAGTTTTTTTGTTTGTCAAGTGGACGGTAGTCTATCCCCTTCTGATCACATTGATCTGGTGGTATTTTGTCAAGAAAGCCCAAAAATCAGAGATTCTATAGCATTAAGGTGTTCTATCAAGTCGCGCTACTGGCCGACGGGCCTGCTCTTTAATCCTGAGAGCTAACCCGGAACTGAGCTTTAGTTTATTGCTGTGTGCCAGAGGTTTGTTATTCAGGAGCTCGATGTCAATAGATATGACACTTTGGCTGTAATCCATGGTTATTGTGAGGGAGGGGATGGCTTGTACATCGAAAACGTGGAGTTCTCCACTGGCCTGCCCATCACCCATGAAGCTTTCAAGGCGGGCAGTTACCATCTGCATTGCCATCCGGGAGTCATTGAGATTTTGATGATTCTGCGGGGAAATGCCAGCGTTAAAGCTGGTTTTGAAAATTTTGAAATGGTTGCCGGCGATTATATTGTGATCCGGGAGATGGATTCACACTCTTTTACGGCAGCTGATGCTAAATGTGAGGTGCTGACACTTCACTTGCGGATGGAAGACTACTTGCGGCAGATACCGTACCTTAAGTATGTTTACTTTGCCTGTGAATCCTTTGACTTGGCCGAATACAAGAATGAAGCCCAGCGTCTGCGGCGGATGATCGCTTCAGTGGTTACTCAGCTAGTAGCCAGCGACTCGAAAAGCCATCAGGAAGCACAGCGGGGTGTGCGAGATTTACTGTGGATCCTAGTAAGCGACTATGATCTAAAAAATTACTATAGCCGCAAATGGGATGCCGGCTATAGTAAAACCGAGAAATATTACAAAATTATGGGCTATATCGTCGACAATTACCCGATGAAAAACTTGCAGGAATATATCGCGGAGCACGAATGTTATTCTAAATCGTACATTGCCCATTTGTTCAAAGAGGTCGGCAATACCAGCTACAAAGATTTTGTCGATTATGTGCGGGTTTCGATGTCGGAGGTCCCTTTGCTTACGACAGATTTACCCATTACCGAGGTCTCGGACAATTGCGGGTACTCGGATGTGAAATACTACATCGCCAATTTTAAAAAATGGTTTCTTTATACACCCGCCGAGTATCGCAAAACATACCTGCCGGAGGTGTTGAAAGTCAGCGTCGTCCAGAGCCTTGACGACGCGGACCTGCTGGATCGGTTAGAGGGATTTTTGCGGCATCCCTGTGAAAAACGGGTGCAAAAATCCGTAGTCAACCCTCTCGCCCTCAAAGCATTTTCCCCAGCAGAAAGCTTGTTGGATACGCAGGGCTGGGATGAATCGGTGCTCCCTGGGACGAGGCCCGGTAAAATGGCAGGGGTGGGGCATTCAGCTCTGATATGCGTCTCTAGCTGCGAGTCGGGTGAGCTGGGGGTCGACTTGCTTCGCCTGGTGGCTTATTTTGAGGATGCCGGCTTTGTACCGATTTTGACATTTAATTGCCGGGAGGTGTCGATCAAGCAGTGTCGAAAGCAGATGGAGAATTGTTTAAAACTTTTCGGCAAAGAAAAACTAGCCGCGTTTGAATTTATTATTTTTTACAACAATCTGGGTGATTGTAAAAAAATCGATCAATTTGTTGAAGAGGGAAAAGTTATTCTCGGCAACGATAGTGTCCGTCCGATCTTTATTGCTTGATAAAGAGCAATTTCATAAAAATTAGGCATTCAGTGAGGCTTATTGCCGCATTGCCACCGCTAAGTACGGTGGCATTTCTTTCTGCTATACTATAGCAAATCTCTGAGGAAGGCATCATTCAATGAAGAATTTTAGAAATATTACTGCTTTAAGCTTGGTAATTTGCGGGATTATGGCGTTAGCATCCTGCACTCTGGACGAAGTCTACGATGGTGAATTGCCGGAGGGTTTTGTTGCTGCCCGCGTGATACACGTCGTTGATGGAGACACCATCGAAGTCGCCATGGAGAGCGGGACCGAGGCCAAGGTGCGGCTCATCGGGATCGATACACCCGAGACGCGTCACCCTAGCAAGGGCAAGGAGCCGTTTGGCCCGGAAGCCACCGCTTTCACAAAAGATGCCCTCGATGGCCAGATAGTGTATTTGGAGAAGGATGTTAGCGAGACCGACCGCTATGACCGTTTGCTGCGCTACGTGTGGACAGATGTTCCGCTTGATAAAGATAGCGAAGAGGAGATGCGCTCGAAGCTGTTTAATGCGCGGCTGGTAGCCGAAGGCTATGCCCAGGCTTATACCTATCCGCCGGATGTTGCCAGAGCAGAATTTTTCTTTCAGCTTCAAAGAGAGGCGCGGGAAGGCGGGTTGGGGCTCTGGGCACTAGAGGCTGCCGAGGTCGACGCTACCACCTCAGCCAGCCGGGATAAAAAAGTTTCGCATCCCGCCCAAGTGAGTGATGAAGCGGAGTACATTGGTAACGCTAACTCCAAAAAATTCCATCGCCCGGATTGCGACTCTGTCGCGACGATCAAGAATACCAATATCGTCATTTTCAAGACTCGCGACGATGCCGTCGAGGCGGGGTTTGTTCCCTGCAAAGCCTGTAATCCATAGGTGTTTGGGGGAGGCATTTGTTTATGGTTCGTGGTTTAGATTAAGCGTACCTTTGAGGCAAAAGGTGTATAATTCATTAAAATAATATTTCCCGACTGGAAAGGAGCACAAGATGACCCATAGCAATTTAAAGTGGATTTTATCGGAGCTGCCGTATTTAGAAGCGCAAGAACTAATCGATGCTTCGACCCGGGAAAAACTGGCAGGGCACTATCAAAGCCAGATGAGTGGCGTCGCCAATAGCGGGGGTAGCAAGCTTCTTAGTGTCCTAAGTATAATCGGTGGTGTGCTCGTCGGGCTGGGTTTCATTCTTCTGGTTGCCTACAATTGGGAGCTTTATTCCCGGGAAGTGAAAACTTTCTTCGCCCTTGCCCCTTTGATGGTGATTCAGGGGATTATCTTGTTCGGAAAATTTAGAGAAAACAGGTCGACGACTTTTAACGAGGTGACGGCAACCTTGCTGTGCCTTACTGTCGGGGCCAGTATGGCTATTTTATCGCAGACGTACAACATTCAGGGCGAGTTGGATAGTTACTTGAAATTGTGGATGCTTTTGATAATACCAGTGGTCTATGCGCTGCGCTCAAATATGGCTGGATTTATCTATTTTATCTTGACGCTGGTCTGGGTATCCAGCGCCCAGATCGAGGGTGGCTCAGCCGCTTGGTTTTGGTTTTTCGGTGGATTGATTATCCCATATTACTATTTTCAGGTGCTAAAAAAGGACCGCTTTTCCAGCAGCTCTTACTTTTTTAGCTTTGTCTTTATCCTTTGGATCTTAACTTCCGTGGGTATCTCCCTGGAAAAAGCTGTTCCGGGTCTATGGATAATTATTTATGCTTGCCTGGTCTTTATCATCTATTTTGCCGGGATCAAATGGTTCGACAAGTCGGGCCCCTTTAATTTTCTGGGTAAGGGTGGCATTTTGGTTCTCATGTATCTGTTTACCTTTTATTTTTTCTGGGATGGAGTGGGCATCGGCAATTTCCGTTCAGAGGCGCGGTTTAACAACCTGGGGGCCTATTTCGACTACCTGGTTTTAGCCGGTGTGGTCATCTACTGTCTATATATTTTCGTCAAGGAAAGACACCTGGTAAAAAAAGAAATCGGAGTGCTGGCGGCATTGCCGATTCTGGCAGCGGTCTCTTTTGTCTTGCTGAGTTTTTCCGGCGATTTTGCGGCAGTGATTGTGCTGGTCTTTAACTTGACGACTCTCGGCGTGGGTATCTACTTGATCTATCATGGTTTGCGACACGATTCGATTTCAGAAAGCAATCTTGGAATGCTTTTCGTCGGGATCTTGATCTTAACGCGCTTTTTCGATATTGAGATGGGTTTTCTGGTGCGGGCAGTAGTCTTTTTGATTCTAGGTAGTTGCTTTATCGGGGTCAATGTTCTCTTGAAGAAGAGGATCGGAGGAAATCATGAAAAAGCGTAAGGAGATTGCAATTTTTATTGTCATTGCACTGTTACAGCTGGGCGTTGTGTCTTCAGTTATTTTTTCGAACTATCTTGTTTTGCGCAGTGGTGAGGAGGTCAGGATAATCGTGGAACCCATCGACCCCCACGATGTTTTTCGGGGCAAGTACGTTTACATCAATATCGACACAGTTGTGAAAAAAGATACCAAGGCGACGATTAACGATGGGGATAAGGCGTATCTTATCTTCAAAGAAAACAGCGATGGTTTTGCAACTTTTGATCGGTTGACGGACCACAAGCCGGATAGCGGGCCTTATCTGAAAGTCAAGGTTTATTCGGCCGATTGGGAAGACGGGAAAGCCTATTTTGAGAATCCCTTTGAACGTTTCTATATCGAGGAGACTTATGCGGCTGAAGCAGAAAGAGTAGCCTGGGAGAATTCCCAGGAGAGCAAAGTATATATCCAGGTCAAGCTACATAATGGCAAGGGTGTCGTGGAGGATTTGCTGATCGACGGCACAAGTATTAAGGATTTTGTCGACGCGCAGGATTTGCCGTAGAGCAAATTAAAGATGGAGTCAACTCATTCCCGACGTCAATGGGGAAAAAAATGAAAAGTCAGGAAAAGTTCAGGCTAAAAAGTTGAGTTTAGGATTATAGCTTCAGTGGCAATGGAATTAATAGGTTTTAAGTAAAAAAAGGGGGGGGTAATTCAGAAAACCTAGTTTGTTTTATGGCTTGGTCTTGAAGGGTAAATTTACTCAACTTTTCCACACCCAATATTGTAAAGCGCAAGCAGATTTAAGGCTATACCCTTGCAAAATACAATCACAACTGCAAAGGGGCAAGGATATCTAGGGCAATCCTTTTGAGCTATGTCATCACGGCGGTGCTTTGGGGCAAGGCTTCACGTTCACGGGGGATTCGTCTTTGTCTGGCAGTAACCCCTTGCCGGCGTCCTTGGGGTCGCCAAATACGCCCCTTCCGTGGGCCGCTTTGGCTAGAGCTGCTCCTGCAGCTTCTTCCCCAAGCACTTGGCAAGGAGCTACGCCAGGCTAGATCCTCATCCTGACAGTTCACTTGAACCCCTGCCCCATTGCGAGACCACTGAAAAAGTCGGCGATTAAAAATTAAGATTTAACAGTTAACAATTTTGGTAAGAATTATTGGCATAATTCCTCGATTTTTTAAAGAAATTGGGGCAAAAAGTTCGTTTTTGCGTCCATAATTGTGAATCGTGAATTGT